>CAZIZD010000144.1:0-10113 GCA_964543615.1 uncultured Alcaligenaceae bacterium
CTATTACCGGCAGGCGGCGGAAGCGATCGGCCCGGACGTCCCCTTCGTCATCCAGGATTACCCGCTCACGTTCTCGGTCCAGATGACGCCCGGCGTGATCCGCCGCATCGCGCAGGACAATCCCTCGTGCGTGATGCTGAAGCACGAGGACTGGCCGGGGCTCGAGAAAATCTCGCAGCTTCGCGCCTGGGAGCGCGAGGGCGCCATGCGGCATCTCGCGATCCTCACCGGCAACAACGCGCTCTTCCTCGACTTCGAGATGGACCGCGGCGCGGACGGCGCCAACACGGGCTACTGCTTTCCCGACATCCTCGTCGACGTCGTGCGGCTCGCGTCGCAAGGCAAGCGCGACGAAGCGCACGATCTCTTCGATGCGCACCTGCCGCTCATCCGCTACGAGCAGCAGCCCGGGCCGGGTCTGGCCGTGCGCAAGTACGTGCTGATGCGCCGCGGGATCATTGCTTCCGACACGATGCGCGCGCCCCGCGCACCGCTCACCGCCGCTGCGCGCGAGGAGGTCGACTACCTGCTTGCCCGGTTGGCGAAGAAAGATCCTCGGGCGAAGGTCGGATGACTTCGGGCGACACCGGGTTTGCGGGATCGATACCGCTCGTTTACGAACGGTACCTGGTGCCGATGATCTTCGCTCCGTACGCCGTCGACATTGCGGCTCGCGTCGCGGCGCTGCACCCCGGGCGTGTCCTGGAAATCGCGGCGGGCACGGGCGTGGTCACGCGCGAGCTCGTACGCACCTTGAGTGCAGGCGTCGAGATCGTTGCGACCGACCTCAACCAGCCGATGCTCGACCAGGCCATGGCCACCGGTACCGCGCGCCCCGTGACGTTTCGCGTTGCGGACGCCATGAAGCTGCCTTTCGACGATGCGTCGTTCGACGTTGTCGTGTGCCAGTTTGGTGTGATGTTTTTCCCCGACAAGCCGATGGCGTTCCAGGAGGCGCGTCGCGTCCTGCGCCCCGGAGGCGCGCTTGTGTTCAGCGTCTGGGACCGCATCGAGGAGAATGAGTTCGCGGTGGTCGTGACGGAGGCGCTTGCGGGCGTGTTTGCCTCCGATCCGCCACGCTTCCTGGCGCGGTTGCCGCACGGCTATCACGACGTCGCGAGCATCTCGCGCGATCTTGCGCAGGGCGGCCTCGGACGCCACGAACTCGTCACGGTCGCTGCGCGCAGCCGGGCCGATTCGCCGCGTGACGTGGCAATCGCCTTCTGCCAGGGAACGCCCGTGCGTAACGAAATCGAGTCACGTGACGCGGGCATGCTCGCGCAAGCGACGGACGTCGCGGCAGCTGCGGTGGCGCGCCGATTCGGCGCGGGGGTGATCGACGGCCGCATCAACGCGCACGTCGCCGTGGCACGCCGCTAGCTCACTGCCCCACCGCGAACAGCGTCGCGTTGTTGATCGCGTAGACCTTGCCGTCGGGGCCGATCGACGTCGGCGTGTACGCCTCGGCGTAGCCGTTGTTGAAGCGCACGCTTTGCGAAAGCGTGTTCGAAGGCAGGTGCCAGCGATAGAGCCGCCCGTCCTCGTTGTTGACGAGCACGGAGCTCGTCGCCGGGTCCACCGCGACCGTGTTGACGCACCACTCCCGCATCGATCCCGCGGGCCCGAGGACGGTCGCCACCTCGCGCATCACGGGAATCGCCGAGATCGAGTCGGCCTGCGATGTCGAAGGATCCAGGAGGGCCATCCGGTTCAGGCCGTCGCCCGTCCCCACGCCGAGATAGTTGTTGTACTTGGAGACGACGAGATACGGCGACGGTCCCGCGTATTGAGGAACCATCGACGCGGGGGCGATCGACACCGTCTGGTCCCATCCGAACGATCCCGGCAGCTTGACCGTGCGCAGCGTCGCGTCGAAATGCAGTAGCCACCCTCGGAAGTTGTGCGCGGGAGCGTTCGGCTCGAGCACGCCGTAGAACACGTCGCCGTCGGGCCCAACCGTGGGCGATGCGGTGCCATTGTCGCTCACCCACGCGGGAGCGCCGGTTGCGGGATCGCGCAGTGGCGCGGCGGCGCGCGGCGCGAGCGTGCGGGCGTCGAGCGCGAGCAGCGTGCCCGTGGCACGCTCCCCCGATGGCGGCGCGTCGGTGGCGACCACGTACACGGTCGCAAGATCGTTCGCGAGCGCCGGGGCGCTGTTCATCGCGGGCTTCACCATGCGAGCGTCGCCCGCGGCCGCGCTTGCTGCGATCCATATGGACGTGCCGTCGGCGGCGACGCGTGCGAAGCCGCTCGCAAGCCCCGCGGGCGTGGCGCCGTTCACCACGAATCCGAAGTAGACGTTGCCGGCAGGATCTATGGTGAGCGGCGTGCTGATCGTCACCGCGGCGTCGTAGAGGCTGCGTGCCGAGTCGTACGCCGCGCCGCCGTAGAACACGACCGTCTGCACGGTACTGTTCGCCGCGTCGGCGTCGTCGCGATAGAAGAGCTTGCCGCCCGCCCCGGGCCAGTAGACGCGGTTGCCGCGCGTCAGCGCCACGTTGTAGCTCGGCACCCAATCGTGCGCCGGCAGCACGTAGTCGGTGGCGGCGGACCAGACGAGCGCGCCGTTCGCGCCCGCGCGTGCCTCGATCCGGAAGCCACTGTCGCGATTGAGCTTCAATCCGAAGATCACCGTATTGCGCGCCGTGATCGCGGGCGCCCCGTAGTGGATCAGGAGCACGTTGTTGGCGACGTACGGCGGCGTGAGATCGACCGGCGTCTGCCACACGATGCGCGACAGGCTCTGCGTCGCGATGCCGCCCTGTGCCGCGTGCTGCGCATCGCGGCCGAAGCCCCACCACGCGGGCCCGGTGATCTCCACCGGCGGCGGGACGACCGCTTCGTTGCCGCCGCCGCCGCCCCCGCCGCCGCAGGCGGCTAGGATCATCGCGAGCCCGATCGTCGTCGCCGCACGCGCGGCCTTCATCGAAACATGCCTCATTAGTTCTCTCCTATCGAAGCCGCTCGCCTCGCGCGAAGCGCCCGCGCGCGTCCTTGGCATCGGCGCCCGGTGGTTCGTCCGCGGTCGCGAACGTGGCGAGGTCCGCGTCCACCACCGACCACTTGACGTACGGCGGATTGCCGGCCAGCTCGATGTCGCACCAGTAGACGTGCGCGCGATCTTTGGCGTAATGCGAGCTGACCACGGCGAACGTCGCAGGATCGCTTCCTGCGATGGGCTTCATGTGACAGTAGGCCGTCGATGCATCGCGCGTGAACACGTAGTCGAGCAGTGTGAACGAAGCGGCATCCTTCACGTCGTGACGCTCGCCGTCGAGCCAGACGTAGCTTGCGTCCCTGGCGTAGCCGCGATCGATGTAGCGGAACGATGCAGCGTCCGCGCCCTCGAGCGGCGTGACGCGCACCCGCGAGACCGTGAAGTACTCCCTGCCGTCGCGGTAGGTGTCGGCGTAGTACGCGCGCTGCCGGTCCTTGGCGTAGTGATCGGAGAGCGGCGTGAGGGTGGCGGCATCCGCCACCGTGATGGGCGTGCCGCGATATTTCCAGGCCGCGCCGTCGCGCTCGAACGGCGGGGGCGACTTCTCGCAGGCCGCGAGAAGCATGGCGAGGACCAGGACAGGCAATCGCGCACGCATGGTGCGCGAGATTATGCCCGCCCCCGCGCTGCGTTCACACCCGCGGCTCGCCCCGCCCGTTGACGGTGATCGTTGCACCCGGCGCGAACGCGAGCTGCGCGCGATGCGTGGCGCCGCGGAACACATACGTGACGTCCCAATAGGCGACGTGCGCGCTTCCAGGAACCGTCGTGCAGCGCTGCACGTTCTGCGTGTACGTGCGTGGACCCGTGCCCACGTTTGCGCCGACCGCTGCACCGCCCACCGCGCCCACGGCGGTCGCGACGTCGTTGCCGCGTCCGCTGCCGATCTGGTGTCCGATGACCCCACCCAGCACGCCGCCGATGATCGCGCCGGGGATGTTGGGCTGCGAAGGCGCGGTCACCTGCTGCGGTTCCATCCAGCAGCGCTGTTCCGGCGGTCCCGTCACGGCACGCACGGCGACGACGTTGGCCTGGTACAGCGGCTCGCCGTTGCGCGGGTAGTACGCGTACGCTGGGGGTGCGGGCGGCGGGGGCGGCGGTGCCGTGGCGTGTTGCTTGCCCGAGACGCGTCGAAGCGACGAGATGCTGTTGTTAAGACCCATTGCCGCGAGCGTCGGGTACTGCCCAGGGCGAAGCACTATGCAACGGCCGCGAAACTCGGAGTCGTCGCAGGCCTCCCACGTGCCACGTTCGACGATCGCGGACGAGGCGCGATCGTTGAATCCGGTCCCCGCGAAGTTGTAGACGGGCTGGTTGGTGGTGAACGCCTGGCCGTAGAACCGCTCCTGCGAATACAGCGTGACCTGAGCGGTGGCGTTCACGGCGGCGAAGACTCCCGCAATGCCCGCTAGTGCGTGTAGCGCCTTCATCGATTCCCTTTCGTTGCAGCCGTAGTAGTCCTCGAACGCACCATACTGCGTCACGGTTGACCGTGGCGCAGGCATCGATCTTGCTGCAATGCGGGACGATCTCGGGGGTTCGCGCATGTTTTACCGCGTCGTGATGCAAGGCCGAACGGTGGGCGGGGCGGACGTCGCCGTCGTCAAGCGGGAGTTCGTCCGCGTGACGGGGCTGCCCGTGCGCGTGGCCGACGACATGTTCGGCGGATTGCCCAGGGTCATCAAGCGCAAGGCCGAGCAGGCGGACGCCGAGCGCATCGCGGCCACCCTGCGCGCGATTGGTGCCGCGGCGACCGTCGAACGGGAGATCCCCGGTACCGCCGACGACGACGACACCGACGAGGGCATCGAGATCATCGCCAATCCGTTGAGCGGCCCGCCGACCATCGCGCCCGGCATCACGCCGCAGGAGGCGCCCGCCCCGGCGAAGAAAAAACCGAGGTGGATAGGCCAGGTGAGGGATAGGCTGCCGGCGCTCCTCGGAGTGCTGGCGATCCTGGGCGCGGCACTCTACTTCGGCCCCGACATCTCCGAGTACGTCGCGAGCCTGCGCCAGCCGCAGTCCGCGGCGTCGACCAAGACCCCAGGCAAGGCCGCAGCGGCGACGTCCGCTGCGGGGCAAACGGTGACGTTCAACGCGACCCTGCTGCACGGGCCGTGGCGCTGTGTCGATCAGCGGACCGGCCTCGGCGTCTACTGGAGCTACAACGCCGACGGCAGCCTCGTGTTCCATGGCGAAGTGCTGTCCGATCGCGCGGTGGTCTCCGAGGCGCCGAAGGCGTGGCGGCTCGAAGGCGCGAGGCTCCAGCACAATTACGCCGGAGGGGAAGCCGATGCCTACCGGGTGGGCTTCCTGTCCCTGGCACGCCTGAGCTATACGGGGGGGCGCGGACTCGAAGTCGAGTGCCGGCGGCCCTAGGTTCCCTCGCTCCCTAGACGATCTTCACGCTCAGGTTGGGCAGTCCGTCGATGTGGCACTCGATCACGTCGCCGCGCACCACGGGGCCCACGTTTTCGGGCGTGCCCGAGAACACGATGTCCCCCGGCATCAATTCGAACGCTTCCGAGAGCTTGCTGATCTGCTCGGCGACGCTCCAGATCATCTGGTTGAGATTGGCGTCCTGCTTGGTCACGCCGTTTACCTTGAGCCAGATCGATCCCTTCTCCAGGGGGGCGGCCGCGAGCGCCGGATGCAGCGGTCCGATCGGCGCCGACTTGTCGAAGCTCTTGCCGATCTCCCACGGTTTCTTCTCGTCGCCCATCGCGCGCTGCAGGTCGCGCCGCGTCATGTCGAGGCCCAGCGCGTAGGCGTACACGCACTCGAGCGCCTTCTCCTTGGGGATGTTGCGACCGCCCTTGTTGAGCGCCGCAACGAGCTCGACCTCGTAGTGATAGTTCTTCGTGAGCGTCGGATACGGATGATCGGCCACCGTGCCCGGCGCCACGTTCTGGATCGCGTCGCTCGGCTTCTGGAAGAAGAACGGCGGCTCGCGCGTGGGGTCCGATCCCATCTCGCGCGCATGCGCGGCGTAGTTGCGACCGATGCAGTAGATCCTGCGCACGGGAAACACGTCGCTGCTGCCGGCGATCGCGATGGTCGTGACGGGCACGTTGACCACGGTCTTCGGCGCGGATTGCGCCCGGGCCTGCGTCGCATAGGCGGCGACGGCGCCGGCCGATGCGGCGAGCCCGGCCTTCAGCATCTGGCGGCGGTTGTGATGGCGCATGAGTCCTCCTCCTCGTCGTGAGGGCTGCATCATCCTCCAAAAGAAAACGGGCGCCAACGATGGCGCCCGTCTCCGTTCCACATTCGACGACATCGGCTTGGCCAACATCGGCGCCTACGACCAGGGCGTGATGTCCATGCGCACGCCCAATCGTGATTGGCTGGCAAGTGAAGGCATGCGGTTCACCGACTACTACGCCGAGGCGAGCTGCACGGCGGGTCGCGCCAATTTCATCACCGGCGAGCTGCCGATCCCCACGGGACTATCCGCAGAAGTTGCGGCCATTTCCGCCGATGCAGCCGGGCGCGAGCTTCAATCTGGAGGCGGTCAAGGCGCAGATCGAGAAGGCGCGGGCGGCGCACGGCCAGTAGCGGTCCCCCTCCGGCGCAGGAAAGAAAACGGGCACCCGCGGGTGCCCGTTTTCACGAGGTGTCAGGCCCTTACACGCGGCGCTTGTACTCGCCCGTGCGCGTGTCGACTTCGATGCGGTCGCCGGTTGTCACGAACAGCGGCACCTGGACCTCGAAGCCGTTGGCGAGCTTGGCGGGCTTCATCACCTTGCCCGACGTGTCGCCCTTGACCGCGGGTTCCGTGTACGCGACTTCGCGATCCACCGAGTTGGGCAGCTCGACCGAGATGGCGCGGCCCTCGTAGAACGTGAGCTCGCACTGGAGCCCTTCCTCGAGGTAGTTGAGCGCGTCGCCCAGGTTGTCCTTCTCGACATCGTACTGGTTGAACTCGCCGTCCATGAACACGTACATGGGGTCGGCGAAGTACGAGTACGTCACTTCCTTCTTGTCGAGCTGGATCGTGTCGAACTTCTCGTCGGCACGGTAGATGGTCTCCGTCGGGCTGCCCGTCAGGAGGTTCTTGAGCTTCATCTTCATCACCGACGCGTTGCGGCCGGACTTCGAAAATTCGGCCTTCTGCACGACCATCGGATCCTTGCCGACCATGATCACGTTGCCGGCGCGCACTTCCTGGGCTTGCTTCATCTTGGGTTCCTTGGGGCGGCGTCCGGGGCTCCCTTGGGCGCGCCGCCTGTCGAAATGGGTGTCGAAATTGGGAAACCCATAATTATAAACGGTTTTCGCAGTACTTGACCAGCCCCGTCGCGAGGTCGGTCTGCCGCGCCAGCGCCCGCGACCACGCCCCCGCGATCGTCCCCAGCGCAGGCATCGCCGCCCGCCAGGCGGGCCACGCGTCCGCCGTCATGAGCGGGTCGCCCGCGTTCCACGCGTACCAGAACGCGCGCTGCGCCGCGCACGCGCTGTCGGGCAGCTGCGACTCGACGCGGGTAAGGAACGCGTCCATCTTGGCAAGATGCGCATCCGCTTCCTGCGGATAGATGTGCCACACGTACGGCCGCCCGGCCCACTGCGCACGCACGAACGAGTCCTCGCCGCGCACGAAGTTGAGATCGCTCGCCCACAGCCTGCGGTCGAACGCGTCCTGGTCGACGAAGGGCAGCACGGCCAGCGTCAGCCTGCCGCGCACGAAAGGCGCGCCGGCGTGCGGCACGCGGCCGCCGGTGAATGCGTCGAGGTCCGCGTGCGCCACGCCCTGCGGCACCAGCACGGCCACAGGCTCGTCGCCTTCGGCCCACAGCTCGAGCAGCGCGGGCAGCGCGGCGTTGGCGTAGCAGAAGAGGGAGACGACGAGCGCGTCCCCGGGCGGCACGAATCCGGCCGATTGCCACACTTCATTCTTCGCTGCGGCATCGTCGCGGAAGGCATCGCGCGCCTCCAGGAGTCCCGCTTCGCGCAGGACGCCGCCGCTCTTCGCGGTGAATCCCGGGAACCAGAACCATCGCGTGAGCGGCAGCTTCGGATGAGGCGAGGGCAGGCCGTGCGACGCGTCGATCCACGGCTCCGCCGACAGGTACTCGAGCACGATCCACAACGGCGGCCTGGATGCGTCCGCCATCGCCTCGAGATACGCATCGGTCAGCGCGCAACCGAAGGCCTCGATCACGACGTCGGGAAGATCGAAGGCGCCGTGCGCCATCCCGGCGAGCGAGCGCACGCGCATGCCCGCGGCCGCCTGGTCCGCGCGATCGGGGCGAACGCCGGGCGCGAAGCGCGCGAGGCTCGCGACGTCGTCGATCCACAGCGTGACCGCCATGCCGTGCTCGCGCGCGAGCTGGCGCGCGAGGCGCCACGAGACGCCGGCGTCGCCGAAGTTGTCGACGACGCGGCAGACGATGTCCCAGCGCAGCGAGGGCGGCATGTGCCGTGGAGTGCTCTCGGTTCCCGGCATTATCGCAACAGATGGCGCCTGCCGTCCCGCAAGCGTCCGCTTCGCGGCTTCGTTTCCGGCGGTTTGCAGTGGGTCGAGTACGACCGACCGCCGTGTTGTATCTTGGCCGGCGGTCTCACGATGACGATCGAACCCATGACACCGGACCCAGGGGACAGGCCGCTTCCCTCCGCGCCGGTCCGGTGGCTGCTGATCGCCGCGGGCCTGATGGCGGTGGCCCTCGGCGTGGCAGGCGCCTTCCTGCCCGTATTGCCGACGACGCCGTTCATGCTGCTCGCGGCGGCGTGCTTCGCGCGTGCCTCGCCGAGGCTCGACCGGATGCTCACCGAGTCCAAGATGTTCGGGCCGGCGATCCTCGAGTGGCGCGCCCATCGCAGCATGCCCTGGCGCACCAAGCTCGTGGCGATCGGGCTGATGAGCGGGATGATCGCGCTCTCCGCGACGCTGTTCGTCGAGCCGTGGTGGGGGAAGGCGCTGCTCGTGGCGGTGGGTGTCGCCACCGGCGCGTGGCTCTGGCACATCCCGTCGCGCGATCGTCCGGGTCGTTCGAGCTAGGGCAGGCAAGCGGCTTGCAGGCCCCGGGGTTGGGTTATGCGCGATCGTGCCGCATTATCCCGTCATGCGCGCTGCGCGCAAACCGTCGTTGAAGGAGCGAGGATGCTGGATCCGATCGTGATCGACGTCGTCTCGGACGTCGTGTGCCCCTGGTGCTACATCGGCAAGCGAAGGCTCGAAGCGGCCATCGCGCAGATGCGCGAGTCCGATCCCGACCTGCCCTTCGCGATCCGCTGGGACCCGTTCCAGCTCAACCCCGACCTGCCGCCGGAGGGCGTGGACCGCAAGGCCTACCTGGAGGCGAAGTTCGGAGGCCCCGAGCGCGCCAAGCAGATCTACGAGCGGGTGACGGCGGCCGGGCGCACGGCAGGCATTTCCTTCGCGCTGGAGGCCATCGCGCGCCAGCCGAATACGCTCGATGCGCATCGCCTCGTCGCATGGGCGCAGTCGCGCCGGGAAGGCGATCCCGACGCGCTCGTCGAGGGCTTGTTCCGCGCGAACTTCATCGAGGGGCGCTACGTCGGCGACCGCGAGGAGCTCGTGAGCATCGCGGTCGCGGCCGGTTACGATCCCGACGACGCGCGCGCGTTCCTGGCTTCCGACGAATTGCGCGATGCGGTCATGCAGTCCGACGTACGCGCCCGCGAGATGGGCATCGGCGGCGTGCCTTTCTTCATCTTCGACGGCAAGACCGCGGTGTCGGGCGCGCAGGAGCCGGCGACGATCGTCGAGGCGATCCGACGCGCGCGCGCCGCCGCATGATCACGGGAGACTTTTCTATGAGCGATGCCGCGCTGCTGCAATCCATTGCGAAGGACCTCTACACCGCCGTCCTCTCCGACGTCCTCGACGAGCTGGGCTATCGCGACCAGGCGATGCCTCCGTCGATCCGCCCGCTCGACGACGAGCTCGTGATGGCCGGCCGTGCGCGCACGGGAATCTATCGCGAGGTCTACAGCGTGACGCCGGGCGTCAACCCCTACGCGCTCGAGATCGCGCTCGTCGACGACTTGAAGCCGGGGGAGGTCGCCGTGCTCGGGTGCGGGGGCTCTTCGCGCATCGCGCCATGGGGTGAGCTCCTTTCCACGGCGGCGCGTGCGCGCGGCGCGGCGGG
>CAZIZD010000145.1:0-10111 GCA_964543615.1 uncultured Alcaligenaceae bacterium
GAGGTCGGCGATCGCGCGGCTGATGGTGACCTTGTCCATCACCGAGTAGGCGACGAGCTCGGTCGCGGAGGTGGGCTGCAGGCGCGCGATGGCCGCCAGCATGCGCCACTGCGCGACGCTGAGCCCGAACGAGGGGCCGTAGATGCGCTCGAGGCCCTGGCTGATCTCGTTGTCTAGGCGCGATAGCCGGTAAGGCAGGAACCGCTCGAGCGGAAGTGACGAATCGGTCATGGACTATCGCGTGCTCGCCGGTGCGATGGCGGGTGGAGGACGGTGCTGCACGACGAAGTGTAGCCCAGCGGCCCGCCGCCGCAATTGTCGTGGTTGCGAAGTATGTTTATTATGAAACCATTTTCAGGCTCCTGGCGATCAACGGGCGCATCGATGATCAGGCTCTACACCTATTGGCGCTCGTCGACCGCATACCGGGTACGGATCGGGTTGAACCTCAAGGGCCTTGCCTTCGAGCCGGTGGCTGTGGACCTGTCCACGGTCGAGAACCGGGCGCCGGCCTTCCTCGCGGTGAATCCGCAGGGGCTGGTGCCGGCGCTCGAGATCGACGGGCGTCTCCTGGTGCAGTCGCTGCCGATCCTCGAGTATCTCGACGAGCGATGGCCCGAGCCGCCGCTCCTGCCGAGCGACCCGGAAGCACGCGCCCGCGTTCGCGCGCTCGCCGACACCGTCGCATGCGACATCCATCCGCTCAACAACGCGCGTGTGCTGCGCTACCTGAAGGACGAGCTGGCCCTCACCCAGTCCCAGCGGGACGCGTGGTATGGGCACTGGATCGCCGAAGGGCTGCGCGCGTTCGACGCGTGGCTCGGTCCGGACGACGGCGCCGCGTTCTGCTGCGGCGGCGCTCCGACGCTCGCGGACGTCTGCCTCGTCCCGCAGCTCTACAACGCGCGCCGGTTCGGGTGCGCGCTCGACGAGCATCCGCGCCTGGTCCGCATCGAGCAGGCCTGCCTTGCGCGGGCTGCGTTCGCGCAGGCCGCCCCCGAAACGCAACCCGACCGCTTCTGACCGGAGGAGATTCCATGCACCGACGCACTTTCACCCGCATCGCGCTCGCCTGCGTCGCGCTCGCCGCGACCGGAATGACCGCCGCGCAGACGGCCGCGCCCGCGGCCCAGTTCCCGTCCAAGCCGATGCGGCTCATCGTGCCCTATCCTCCTGGCGGCGGCTCGGACGTGCTCTCGCGCGTCGTGGGCGCATCGATGGGCGACCAGCTGGGCCAGCCGGTGGTGATCGAGAACAAGCCGGGCGGTGCGACGATCGTCGGCGCTGAAGCGGCGGCCCAGTCTCCGGCCGATGGATACACGCTCTTCCTCGGCAACGTGGCCTCGCTCGCGGTCAATCCGAGCCTCTTCAAGGGCAAGCTCCCTTACGATCCCAATCGCGACTTCAGGAGCGTGGGGATGATGGGACGGTTCGGCATGATCCTCGTCGTCAATCCTTCGGTGAAGGCCACAACGCTCGCCGAGTTCATCGAGCTCGCGAGGCGTGGCGGCGTCAACTACGCATCCCCGGGAATCGGCAGCCCGCATCACCTCGCCATGGAGCTCCTCAAGGAGCGGACCCGCAGCGACATTACCCACATCGTCTACAAGGGCGCCGCGCCGGCCGTGCAGGACGTCGTTGGCGGCCAAATCCAGGCGATGGTGCTCGACACGGGCGCCAACGCGAAGCCGCTCATCGAGTCCGGCAAGCTGCGCGCAATCGCCGTGTTCAGCGATAGGCGCCTGCCGGGCTTCGAGAACGTACCGACCACGGTCGAGAGCGGATATCCGGACCTCCAGGTGTGGGGTTGGCAGGGGCTCGTGCTGCCCTCGGCGACACCGGACCCGGTGGTGAAGCGGCTCGCGGGAGCGCTCAACAAGTCGCTCGAGGATCCCAAGGGCACCGGCAAGCTCACCGAAGTCGGCATCTATCCTTCGCCCATGGGTCCGGAGGCGTTCGACAAGTACTGGCGCGACGAAGGTGTGAAGTGGCAGGCCCTGATCGAGAAGGCCGGCATCAAGGCACAGTGAGAGGAATCATGAAGGTTGGGGTCGTCGGCGGTGGAATCGGAGGCCTCGCGGCCGCGCTGGCCATGGTGAGGCGCGGCATCGACGTCGAGGTGTACGAGCAGTCCGAGGTGCTGGCCGAAGTCGGCGCGGGCGTGCAGATCACGCCCAACGGCAGTCGTGTGCTCCTGGCACTTGGACTTGCCGACGAGCTCGACCGTGTCGGTACGCGCACGCAAGGCAAGCGCATTCACCTGTGGAACACCGGCCGCACATGGGAGTTCATGCAGCTCGGCGCGGCTGCGGTCGACCGCTACGGCGCGCCGTATCTCACGTTCCACCGTGCGGACCTGCACGACGTGCTGCGGCGGGAGCTGGCCGCGGCGGCACCCGATGCGCTGCATCTCGGCCGGCGCTTCGAAAGCTTCGAGGAAGGCGACGACGGCGTGACGATTCGGTTCGCTGACGGCTCGCCGGTGAACGCCGACGTGCTGATCGGCGCCGACGGCGTGCACTCGCGAGTGCGCCAGCAATTGTTCGGCCCCGACCGCGCCGAGTTCACGGGCTGCATCGCGTGGCGTGGCTTGATCCCTGCCCATCGCCTGCCGCCGTCGGTCGATCGTGCGGGCGGCGGCATGTGGCTCGGACCCGACGCGCATGTCGTGACCTATCCCGTGCGCAAGGGCGAGCTCCTCAACTTCATCGGCATGGTCGACCGCGACGACTGGCAGGTGGAGTCGTGGAACGCGCAGGGTACGGTGGAAGATTGCCTCGGCGATTTCGAGGGCTGGCATCCCCACATCCGGCAGATGGTCGAAGCGATCATGATTCCGTACAAGTGGGCACTGATCGTGCGGCAGCCGCTCCAGCGCTGGAGCGTGGGGCGTGTCACGCTGCTCGGCGACGCATGCCATTCGACGCTCCCGTTCCTGAGCCAGGGCGCCAACATGGCGATTGAGGACGCTTTCGTGCTGACGCGTTGCCTCGTGGAGCATGCAAGGGATCCGCAGGCAGCGTTCGCCTGCTACGAGCAGACCCGCCTCGAACGCACCTCGCGCATCGTGCGCAGCTCGTCGGATCAGGTGGCGAGGGTGCACGCGCCGCATCTCGCCGATCCCGCGACGGCCGTCGAGCACATCGACCGGGAGTGGGAGCGGTCGAGGATCGACGATCGCTACGACTGGATCTACGGCTACGACGCGACGCGGGTGGCGTTGGCGGCCTAGGTCGCGGGGGCGCAGGCGAGTCGATCGGCATCAGCGCTGCGCAGCGACGGCGGTGTCGCGTTGGCGTATTGACACCGCGTCGATGCGTCTGTCACGATCGATCGGAACATCATTCCGATAACGGAACAATTCCGCTCCCGTCCCGTGACGTCCACCGATCCCATCCTCTATTCGCTGGAAGACGGCATCGCCACGATCACGATCAACCGCCCCGCGCAGCTCAATGCCATCGACATCGCAGCGCGCGACCGCCTGTTCGAAGCGTGGCGGCGATTCGAAGCGGACGCTTCGGCGCGTGTGGCCATCCTCACCGGAACGGGCGATCGCGCATTCAGCGTCGGACGCGATCTCAAGGAACCCGCCGAAGGCAACTTCGCGATCGAGTCGTTTCCGATCCTCGGGCAGAGCGTTCACGTGACGAAGCCGGTGGTCGCCGCGGTCAACGGCTACGCGATCGGGGGCGGATTCCTCTTCGCGCAGATGTGCGATCTGTGCGTGGCGTCGGAGACCGCGACGTTCGCGATTCCCGAGGCAAGGCTTGGACGTGGCGCGGCCTGGGCTGCGCCTCTCGTGCGCATGCTGCCGATGCGCACCGTGATGGAGCTCCTGGTGACGGCCGCGCCGATGCCCGCGTCGCGCCTGCGCGAGGCGGGCTTCGTGAATGCCGTGGTGCCGCCGGCGGACCTCATGCCAACCGCGCGTCGCATGGCCGCCGCGGTCGCCGCCAATGCGCCGCTGGCGGTCGCGGCGTGCAAGCGCATGGTCGGGACGGTCGCGAGCGAAGGGCGCGTGCCGCCGCCGCACGAGGCCGAGGCGATGTTTCGCCACGTCTACGAAAGCAACGACGCGAACGAAGGGTTGGCCGCGTTCCGCGAGCGGCGCGCCCCGCGCTGGACCGGCACTTGAAGGAGGAGCGCCACGTGGCACGCAAGAGCACGATCCGCATCGGTGCCGGTGCGGGATTCTGGGGCGACTCGCCCGAAGGACCGGCGCAGCTCGTGCGTCAGGGCGGCATCGACTACCTGATCCTCGATTACCTCGCGGAGATCACGATGTCGATCCTCGCGCGCGCCAAGGCGCGTAATCCAAAGCTCGGATACGCGACGGACTTTCCCGCGCAAGTGATCGGTCCGCTCGCCCCGGAGCTCGCGGCAAAGGGCATCAAGGTAGTGGCCAACGCGGGAGGCTGCAATCCGCTCGACTGCTGCGCGGCGATCGAGCGCGAGCTCGCGGCGCGCAACGTCAAGCTGCGCGTGGCCGCCGTGCTTGGCGACGACGTCGTTCCTTCGCTGCCCGCCCTGCGTGACGAAGGCAGGGTCCGCGAGATGTCGACGGGGGAGCCGCTGCCCGAGGTGATGCAAACCGCGAATGCCTACCTCGGCGCCTTTCCCATCGCGCGTGCACTGGCGATGGGCGCGGATATCGTGGTGACCGGACGCTGCGCAGACAGCGCGCTGGCTCTCGGCCCGCTCGTCCACGAATTTGGGTGGCGCGAGACCGATTGGGATCTCCTCGCGGCGGGATCGCTCGCGGGGCACGTGATCGAGTGCGGCTGCCAGGCGACGGGAGGCTACGCCACCGACTGGAAGGCCATCGCACACACGTGGTCCGACGTTGGCTTCCCGATCGCGGTGTGCCACGCGGACGGGCGATTCTCAATCACCAAGCCCGCGAACACCGGGGGCGCCGTCAACTACGGGACCGTCGCCGAACAGGTGACGTACGAGACCGGCGATCCTTCGAACTACATCCTGCCCGACGTCGTGTGCGACCTCTCCCACGTCACCGTGCGCGAGACCGGCCCCGACGAGGTCGAAGTCGCCGGCGCCCGCGGCAAGCCCGGCACCGCGACCTACAAGGTGAGCGCAACCGTCCCCGACGGCTACCGTTGCCTGGCGACGCTGTTCGTGAAGGGCATCGATGCCGCGGCGAAGGCGCGCGCGATGGGCGAGGCCATCCTCGCCCGCACGCAGCGGCTGATGCTCGCGGGCGGCTTCGCCGACTTCACCGAGACGTCGATCGAGGTGCTGGGCGCGGAAGACACCTACGGGCCGCACGCGGTCGCGCGCCCGTGGCGCGAGGTGATGCTCAAAGTCGCGGCGCGCCATCGCGACGAGAAGGCGCTCGAGATCATGTCGCGGGAGATCTTTCCTGCGTGCACGGCGATGGCGCAGGGCATTGGCGGCATCTTCGGCGGCAGGCCGAAGGTGCAACCCGTGATGCGGCTCTACTCCTTCCTCGTCGACAAGGCCCGCTTGCCCGCGACCATCCACTTCGAAGGCGACACGGTGGAGTTGCCGCCGCACGTGCCCCCCGCGAGCGAGACGCGCGCAACGCATGTCGAGGCCGTGGAGCCCGCCCTTGCTGCCGGGGAGGGGGCCTCGCAGGAGGTTCGCCTCATCGACCTTGCCTATGCGCGCAGCGGCGACAAGGGCGACAGCTCCAACATCGCAGTCCTCGCGCGGCGTCCGCAATACGTCGCGCCGCTCGCGGCGCAACTCACCGAAGCGGCGGTCGGAAAGTTCCTCGCCCACGTCGCGGCGGGTCCGGTTCACCGCTATCCGTGGCCCGGCCTGCACGGCTTCAACTTCCTGATCGAGCGAGCGCTCGGCGGGGGCGGGGTCTCCTCGCTGCGCTACGACCCGCAGGGCAAGGGTCATGCACAGATGCTGCTCGAGTTCCCGATTCGCGTGCCCGCCGCATGGAAGGTCGAACGCCAATGAGCGAGGGACTGGTGCGCGTCGAGCGCAAGGACGACGTCTGCACGGTCACGATCGATCGTCCGGAGCGCCACAACACGATGACGTCGGAGACGCTGGCGCAACTCGCCGCCGCGTTCGACGACGCAAGCGCGGACCGGTCCTTGCGGGCGATCGTGCTGACCGGCGCGGGGGACAGGACCTTTTGCGCGGGCGGCCAGCTCAAGTCCAGCGAGGAAGGCACGCCATTCGATATCGAGCCGGACCGCTTCGACAATCCCGTAGCGCTGCTGTTTCGCGCGATGGATCGCTGCGCGCTTCCGATCATCGGCCGCATCAACGGCGGCGCGTTCGGGGGCGGTGTCGGGCTCGTGTGCGCGTGCGATTACGCGATCGCCGTCGATTCCGCTCGGTTCGGCACGACCGAGGCGTCGGTCGGCGTCTTTCCCCTGATGATCCTGCCTGTACTGCTGCGCGTGCTGCCGCGGCGCGAGGTCATCGCGATGAGCTTCTTCGCGGAGCGCTTCGATGCGCAGCGCGCGCTGGAGATCGGGCTCGTGAACGCCGTGGTCCCTGCGAGCGGGCTCGACGCTGCGGTGGACGAGACGGTCGCGCGGTTGCGACGCAATTCGCCGGCCGCCTTGCGCATCGGACGCCGTGCCATCAATGCGGTGGCGGACCTCGGTCTCTCCGATGCCCTGCACCTCACGCAGGCGCTGCTGCCGTTGCTCGCGCAGGGGGCGGACGCGAAGGAGGGATTTGCCGCGTTCGCGCAGCGGCGGGCGCCCGTATGGCCGAAGGCATGACACAAGAAACTACGAGGAGGCATCACGTGAAGACAAGGATTGCGATTGCGGCCCTGGGTGCCGCCTGGCTCGCCTTCGCGCCGGGCGGGATGGCGGAGGCCGCCGATCCCGCCCCCGCATTTCCGACGCGGGTCGTCACGTTGGTGACGCCATATCCCCCTGGCGGACTCGCCGATTCGACGGCGCGCCAGCTCGCCAATCGGCTGTCGACGCTGTGGAAGCAGTCGGTGGTGGTCGACACCAAGCCCGGCGCGAACGGCAACGTGGCAGGCGCGTTCGTCGCCAAGTCGCCGCCGGACGGCTACACGCTGCTCTTTGCGATTCCCGAGGCGCTCGCGATCACCAAGGCCTCGGGGGCGGCCGTCGGCTACGACCCGGCCGCGGACCTCACGCCGGTGGCGCTGGTCGCCGAGAGCAGCACGGTGCTGATCGTCCCCGCCGATTCTCCGCACAAGACGTTCAAGGAGTTCATGGAGTTCGCCGCGAAGAATCCCGGCAAGGTCAACTTCGCAAGCCAGGGGCAGGGAAGCCAGTTCCATCTCGCGCTCGAGCGGCTGAAGCAGATGTCGGGCACGGACATCGTGCACGTTCCGTACAAGGGCGCCGCACCCGCGCTGACCGATCTTCTCGCAGGACGCATCGACGCGATGATCGCGACGACCACGCTGGCGGCGCCCAACGTCAAGGCGGGCAAGGTGCGCGTCATCGCGGTGACGAGCGGCGAGCGCCTGTCGCAGTTCCCGGGCGTGCCGACGGTGGCCGAGTCGGGCTTTCCGGGCTTCGTCTATCCGGTGGGCCTCGGCATCTTCGTGCGCTCCGCAACGCCCAAGCCGCTGGTCGACCGCCTGAACGCCGACATCCGCAAGGTGATGCACGAGCCCGACTTCCTCGAGATCCTCACGCAATCGGCGACCACGACTACCGATCTCGGCGCTGCCGAGTACCAGGCGCGATGGTCCAAGGAGGCGCAGGACCTGGTCCAGGTGATCACCAAGGCCAACATCAAGTTCGAATGATCGCGTCAGGCCGCACCGGGATATCCAAGGAGGCGCGAGATGGCGCGCGCGCCGTCCTTGACGCGCGCCTTGATCTCGTCGACGCGGTCGGCGATGCGGCTCGTGGGCGCGGCGATCACGAGCGCGCCCACGACGTGGCCCGGACGATCGAACAGCGGCGCCGCGATGCCGATCGCGCCTTCGACCGAGCCGTCCACGGTCATCGCGCACCCTTCGCGCTGGGCGATGGCGATCGCCGCGCGCAGCGCAGCGCGCGAGGAGACGGTGCGCGGCGTATAGCGCTCGAACCCGCCGGCTGCGAGATACGCATCGCGCTCCTCCGCCGGCATGGCGGCGAGCACGGCTTGCCCGCTCGCGGGTGCGTTGAGGGGCCGCGTCGTGCCGACGCCGACCGAGAAGCGCAGGAAGCTTTCCGCTTCGATCACGTCGACGTACTCGACGTGACGGCGGTCGTCGGTCAACGCGCACAGGATGATGGTCTCGCGTGTTGCCTTCCCGAGCTGCTCGAGCACCGGCCTCGCGACGCCGGCGAGCGACTGGCCGCGCACGATGGCATGGCCGAGGCGATGCGCCTCGCGCCCGAGGGTGTAGCGTTCGCGCTCGAAGCGCACGTAGTCCGCCTGCTGCAACGCTTTAAGAAGCGCGAAGAGCGACGTCTTGGGAATCTTCGTTCCGGCACCGAGCTCGGCGAGCGACATCGGCTGCCGGTTCTGCGCAAGCGTGCGCAAGACACCGAGCACGCGCTCGACGGAGCGGGGCGGCGTGAAGCTGCGGGATTCGTTCATGGTTGTGTGTGCCTGGTATTGCGCGATTCTAGGGGGCTTCGATGAATCGCGTCGAGGCGGGCGGCGCCCGCACGCGGCCTTTGGCCGGCGTACGCGTGCTCGATCTCACGCGTGCGCTCTCCGGACCCTTCTGCACGATGATCCTCGGCGACCTCGGCGCCGACGTGATCAAAGTCGAGCCGCTCGAGGGCGACATGACGCGCGCGTGGGGACCGTACGTGCACGGGCAGAGCGCCTATTACCAGAGCGCGAACCGCAGCAAGCGCAGCGTCGCGCTCGACTTCCGGCAGGAGGAAGGCCTGGCACTGGTTCGCCGCATGGCAGTGGCGAGCGACGTCGTCGTCGAGAACTTCCGGCCGGGCGTTGCGGACAAGATGGGCCTCGGGTACGCGTCGTTGCGCGAGAAGAATGCGAAGCTCGTGTTTTGCAGCATCTCGGGCTTCGGACAGACAGGCCCTTCGCGTGACTGGCCCGGCTTCGACCAGATCGCGCAGGGGCACGCGGGACTGATGGCCCTGACGGGAGACGGCGACCCTACGCGCGTCGGCGTGGCGATCGCGGACATGACCGCCGGCATGTGGTCCGCGCTCGGCATCGTCGCGTCGCTGCGCACGGCCGAGGCGACGGGCATCGGCGAGCGCGTCGAGACCTCGCTCGTGGCAAGCCTCGTGGCTTTGCTGGGCGTGCAGGGGCAGCGGTACCTCAGTGCCGGCATCGTTCCGCAGCGCAGCGGCAATGCGAACCCGGTGATTGCCCCGTACGGGACGTACCAGGCGTCCGACGGCCCCCTCAACATCGCGCCTGCCACCGATGCGATGTGGCGCTCGCTGTGCGAGAAGCTGGGACTGCCGGGGCTGCCGGAGGATCCGCGCTTTGCCACCAATCCGTCGCGCGTCGCGCATCGCGCCGAGCTCGACGCGGTCCTCGAGGCGCGCATCCGCCAAAGGTCGCGCGCGCAGTGGGTGGAGGATCTCGTCGCCGTCGGCATTCCGGTGGGCCTCATCAACGAGCTTCCCGAAGTTTTCGACGACCCGCAGGTGAAGCATTGCCGCATGGTCCGCGATGCCGTGCACCCCGTGCTGGGTCCGGTCCCGCAGCTCGCATTGCCCCTGATGTTCGCTTCGCTCGACCTGGGCCCCGCATCCGCGCCGCCCATCCTCGGCGAGCACACGACGGAAGCCTTGCAGAGCTATGGCGTGGACGAGCGGGACATCGCCGCGCTGATCGCGCGCGGCATCGTGGTGCAGGGGCACGCCAAGGTCAACCAGGAACAGGGCGCACGCGCCCGGATGAAGGAGAACTCGTGAGATTCGCGCGCTTGCTGTTCGTGCTGTTCGCCGCCGTGGCGCTGCCGTCGGTCGCGATGGCGCAGGCCTACCCCAGTCGTCCCGTGAAGATCGTGGTGGGATTCGGGCCGGGAAGCGGAACCGACATCCTCGCGCGCATCGTCGCGGAAGAACTGCAGAAATCGCTCAAGCAGCCGTTCGTGGTCGAGAACAAGCCGGGCGCCACTGCCGCCATCGCGGCCGAGGCGGTGGCCAAGTCGCCGCCCGACGGCTATACGCTGTTCATC
>CAZIZD010000146.1:0-675 GCA_964543615.1 uncultured Alcaligenaceae bacterium
CGGGTCAGTCCGGCGTCGCGTCCGGAAGCTTGTCCGCGCCGGGGGACCTGGGGGGCTCGGGCTTCTTCGCATCCGCCTTGGGGGCCGCGCGGACAGGCGGGAGGGGGCGCGCCGGAACGTCCCAGCGCGGCTGCGTGGGCGTTCCGTAGAGCGATCGCGTCTCGAATGGCGTGAGCTCGCGCGAACGGTCCAGCGGCGCGGGAGATGGCAAAGGCGCGGTCGGCCGATCTCCGTAGTAGCGGCGCTCGTAGTACGGCGGCGCCGCATTTGGGCGGCCGTACACCGTGGGCGGCTGGTAGCTGTAGGGGCGGGGGTCGGTGTTGGGCCGCGTCAGCGTGTCGATGTCGGTGGGCAGGCCATTGGGCATCAGCGGCACGTTGCGCGGGTCGACCTGCGCCACGGCGGTGCACGCGGCGGCCAGCCCCATGGTGAACATCGCAAGCTGCAAGCGTGTCTTCATCGGTACTCCCAACTTAAGACACCAGTGTGCGCCGCGCGTTCGCCGTTGGGGAGTGGGCAACGTCACCCCGCTCGTGTCGGAAGCGTCCGATCCGGTGACGGTCCCGGGTGCGGGGCCCGGGGGCGCTACACTTGCGCTCGTGAATGCCCTCGCGTCCACCCTGGAGCAGGCGCTTGCGTCGTCGCCGCTGCGGCACGCGGGATTTCGCAGCTTCT
>CAZIZD010000146.1:685-7981 GCA_964543615.1 uncultured Alcaligenaceae bacterium
CGCGCTCGGCTACACCATGCAGGCGACGATGGCCGCGTGGCTCATGGCCGTGATGACGCCATCGGAAGTGATGGTGGCGCTGGTGCAGACCGCGAGCACCGCCCCCGCGATCCTGTTCGGGCTGGTCGCGGGCGCCATCTCCGACATCGTCGAGCGGCGTCACGTGCTCCTTGCCACGCAGGCGCTCTTCCTCGCCGGCACGGCGATCCTCGGCGTCGCCACGCTACTCGGGATCATGGGACCCTGGGGCCTGCTCGTGCTCACGTTCGTGATCGGCATCGCCTTCACGTTCTACATGCCGGCCCAGCAGGCGAGCATCAACGAGCTGGTCGAACGGCAGGACGTGCCCAGGGCCGTGGCGCTCGGGGCCGTCGCGATGAACCTGGCGCGCGCCATCGGCCCTGCGCTCGCGGGGGCGCTCACCGCGTGGATCGGCTCCGGCAGCGCCTTCCTCGCGAGCGCCGTGCTGTTCGTCGGCATGATTTTCGTGGTGCGAAGCTGGCAGCCGCAGGCGCGGGCGCTGCCGGGCGTTCCGGAGTCGCTGCTCACCGGCATCGCGAGCGGCCTGCGCTTCGTGCGGCACTCCGCGCCCATGCGCGCCATCGTGTTGCGCAACTTCACGTTCGCGCTCTGTGCGAGTTCGCTGTACGCGCTGCTTCCGGTGATCGCGCGCGACCAGCTGCACCTCGACGCGGGCGGCTTCGGCATCCTGTTCGGCAGCTTCGGCGCGGGCGCGGTGGTGGCCGCGCTCAACATTCCGCGCGCGCTCGGCAAGCACTCGCTGCAGAGGATGGTGGTCACCGCGTCTCTGCTGTGGGTGATCTCGGCCACGCTCGTCGCCGCCACGAAGCACATGCCGCTCGCGATGATCGGATCGTTCGGGGCGGGCGCGGCGTGGGTGGGCGTGTTCGCGAGCCTGGGTGCGGGGACGCAGAGCGCGGCGCCCGCGTGGGTTCGCGCGCGCGCCGTGGCGATGGGCTTCGTGACCGTGCAGGCGGCGTTCGCCATCGGCAGCGTGCTGTGGGGCGTCGTCGCCTCGTGGCAGGGCACGCGCGTCGCGCTGCTCGCCGCGGCGGCGCTGTTCCTCGTGCTGCTCGCGCTGCATCGGCGCGTGCGCGTGCGTCTCGGCGTGGACAAGGACGTGACCCTGTCCGACCAGGTGCCCGCGCTCGGCCTGTCCGACGAGCCCGAGCCCGAGGACGGGCCGGTGCTGATCCAGATCGAGTACCGCGTCGACGACCCGCATCGCGACGACTTCCTGCGCGCTGTCCGCGCCATGGGGCCGGTGCGACGGCGCAACGGCGCCAACAGCTGGCGCGTGTTCCGCGATCTCGCGGAGGAGGGCCTGTTCGTCGAGCGCTACATCATCAGCTCGTGGGCGGAGTACGTGCGCCAGCGCTCGCGCATGACTGTGGCCGATCGCGCGATCCAGCAGGAGATCGAGAAGTACCAGCGCGCAGGGGTCCCGGTGCGCGTGTCGCGATTCCTCGGCGTGGAGCTGCCCGACCGGGGCTTTGCGAGAAAGTAGCGAGGGCTGTCACTTGAGCAGCAGCTTCATCTTCGCGGCGGCCTGCCCTTCCTGGCTCGCGCAGACGGTCACGCCAGCCTGCGCGAGATGCCGCGCGAGCTTCTCACGCTCGCCCGCGACGCGATCGAGCGGCACTTTGTCGGCGATTTCCGCGTACTGCTCGCCGCTTGGCAGCGTGCTGACGTCGACGTCGTAGCGCGACGACGCGTACACGCGGTTGGCGATCGGCCCCAGCGGGCGCAGGCCCTGCGGCAGTGGCCACACGCGCAACATCTCGCGCAGGTAGCGGGCCTGCGCAGGACTCAGGAGCGTGACCACGTCGACCCGGCCCGCCAGAAGATCGCGCGTCTGCGTTGCGTCGAGCGTGCGCGACAGCGAGACGGCGCCCTCGATCGAGTCGCCGTGCACGTCGTATTCGCACTTGCCTTCGCCCTTCGGCAGCGTGGCCGGCGGCAACGCGCGGCAGTCCTGCTTCGCGACCTTGAGCGTGAGTTCGCTGCCCTTGGCGTTCGTCCGCAGGCGAAGACGCAGTCCGCGATCGAGCATCGCAAGCGCGGCATCGTCGAAGAGCCAGGTCTCGTACGAAGCTCCGCGCGCACGAAGGCCGAGCTTCGGCTCGAGTGTGGCTATGGACTCGCACAGTGCGACCTGGATCTCGGCGCGCGGCGCGGCGGCGAGCGCGAGCGAAGGGAGAGCGAGGGGAATGAGGAAAGCGGCTAAGCGCATGCGCCGATTTTAACGGCTCTCCGCGCCCGTCGCTGCGTCGGCGATAATGGACCGACCATCCACGCCACTAGGCTTCGTTCGATGCGCGTCTTCAACTTCAGCGCCGGTCCCGCCGTCCTCCCCGAGCCCGTGCTGCGCACGGCCGCTGCGGAGATGCTCGACTGGCATGGCGCGGGCATGGGCGTGATGGAGATGAGCCATCGCGGCAAGGAGTTCATCTCCATCGCCGACAAGGCCGAAGCCGACCTGCGCACGCTGCTCGCGGTTCCCGACGGCTACGCGGTGCTCTTCCTCCAGGGCGGCGCCATCGGCGAGAACGCCATCGTTCCGATGAACCTCATGGGCGCCGGCCGCGACGTCGCGGATTACATCCACACGGGCGCGTGGTCCAAGCGTTCCATCGCGGAAGCCGGCAAGTACGGGCGCGTGAACGTCGCGGCCTCGTCCGAAGCGGAAGGCTTCACGTGCATTCCCGATCGCGCGTCCTGGCGGCTCACCCCGGGCGCGGCCTACGTGCACGTCTGCACCAACGAGACGATCGGCGGTGTCGAGTATCACTGGACGCCCGACGTCGGCAATGTGCCGCTGGTGGCGGACATGTCCTCCCACATCCTGTCGCGTCCGCTCGACGTCGCGAAATACGGCGTGATCTACGCTGGCGCGCAGAAGAACATCGGGCCCGCCGGACTCACCATCGTGATCGTGCGTCGCGACTTGCTCGACCGGGCACTCCCCATCTGCCCTTCCGCGTTTCACTGGAAGGAGCAGGCGGCCGCGGACTCGATGCTCAACACGCCGCCGACCTACGCGATCTACATCGCGGGACTCGTGTTCGAGTGGCTGCTGGCGCAGGGCGGGTTGCCGGCCATCGAGCGCAAGAACGTAGCCAAGGCCAACCTGCTTTACGACTACCTCGACGCATCGGGCTTCTACGTCAGTCCCGTTCGCAAGGAGGACCGCTCGCGGATGAACGTGCCGTTCAAGCTGCCCGATCCCGCAATGGACGAGCCGTTCCTCGCCGGCGCACGCGAGCGCGGCATGGTGCAGTTGAAGGGGCACCGCCTGGTGGGCGGCATGCGCGCGTCGATCTACAACGCCATGCCCATCGAAGGCGTGCAGGCGCTGGTCGACTGGATGCGCGAGTTCGAGAAGCGTTACGGCTGAAGGTCGCGCTACGGGGCCGCGGGCGCGGCCTGCGAGGCGGCGGCCGTGTACATGTTGGAAACGCGCGCGCCGATCGGCAGGCAACCCGTCACGAGCAGTGCGACCGCAAGGCACACGAGAAGCTTGGTCAAGACGATCCCCTATGAGCGAACGCGCATAGCGTAGCGCAAATCGTCCAGGCGCGGGCGTCCGCGCGGTTGGTGTAAGCTTTTCGCCCCACCTCGAACGAAGGAGTCCGCATGTCCCTCATCAGTTTCGTCAAGGAAGCAGGAGAAAAGCTCTTCGGGCGTGGCCAGGCTCAAGCCGCGATGAAGGAAGCCGCTGCTGCGCCCGACGACGGCGCGAAGATCAAGGCCGCCAACGATGCCGCGGGCGATGCGATCCTCGACTACATCAAGGCGCAGAACCTGTCGGCGACCGGACTCACGGTCACCTTCGACGGCACCGCGGCGACCGTCACGCTCTACGGCGTGGCCCCCGACCAGGCCACCAAGGAGAAGATCGCCCTGTGCGCCGGCAACGTCGCGGGCGTGGTCGCGGTAAACAACATGATGTCGGTGGACCAGAGCGCGCCCGAGGCGAAGTACTACACGGTCGTCTCCGGCGACAACCTGTCCAAGATCTCGAAGGCGAACTACGGCGATCCCAACAAGTACATGGTGATCTTCGAGGCCAACCGTCCGATGCTCCAGCATCCGGACAAGATCTACCCGGGACAGGTCCTGCGCATTCCGCCCTTGCCGTGACCGTTTCCGCGCCCGTGGACGCCTTGGCGCTGCGCGGTCCCGACGAGGAGCCCATCCCCATCGGGGATCCGGACGACGGCGACTTCGACGACGACGATCTCGACGAGGACGACGACTTCGACGACGAGGACGACGACGCGTAGCGCGCAGTCTTTTCCGCCACTCGAAGCGACGACGCCCGGCGCCAGGCCGGGCGTCGTGGCTTTCAGGCCCGCCGATCGAAGGTTCCCTAGGCGGCTTCCTCCTGGAACGCCTCCTCGCGCTTGGCGCGGATGTTCGGCAGCGTGATGACGACGATCAGGAGCACCGCGGCCGCGAGCATGGCCGCCGAGATTGGGCGCGTGAGGAAGACCGTCGGATCGCCGCGCGACAGGAGCATTGCGCGCCGCAAGTTCTCCTCCATCATCGGACCCAGCACGAAGCCCAGCAGGAGCGGCGCGGGCTCGCATCCGAGCTTCATGAACAGCACGCCGAGGAAGCCGAAGAAGGCGGTCATGGAGACGTCGACGTCGGTGTTGTTCACCGTGTACACGCCCACCGCGCAGAACAGGAGTATCGCGGGGTAGAGCAGGCGGTAGGGCACCGTCAGCAGCTTCACCCATATGTGGATGAGCGGCAGGTTGAGCACCACCAGCATGAGGTTGCCGACCCACATCGATGCGATGAGGCCCCAGAAAAGCTTGGGATTGGACGTCATCACCTGCGGGCCCGGCTGGATGTTGTGGATGGTCATTGCGCCGACCATCATGGCCATCACGGCGTTCTCCGGGATGCCGAGCGTGAGCAGCGGGATGAACGACGTCTGCGCGCCGGCGTTGTTGGCCGACTCCGGCCCCGCGACTCCCGCGATCGCGCCCTTGCCGAACTCTTCGGGATGCTTGGATATCTTCTTCTCGACGGTATAAGAAGCGAAGGAGGACAGCATTGCACCACCCCCGGGGAGGATGCCGAGGATGGAACCCAAACCCGTGCCGCGCAGGACCGCCGGCCAGGCTGCCTTGAACTGCTCCTTCGTTAACCAGAGGCCGCTCACCTTGTTGGTGACCAGCACGCGTTTTTCGGTGGACTCGAGGTTGGTGATGATCTCGGCGAACCCGAAGAGCCCCATCGCCACCCCGACCACGCCGATGCCGTCCGACAGTTCGGGAATGCCGAACGCGAATCGCTGCGTGCCCGAGTTCACGTCGGTGCCGACGATGCCGAGCAGCAGGCCCGTGACGATCATCGCGATCGCCTTGATGAGCGAGCCGCTCGCGAGCACGACCGCGCCGATCAACCCCAGCACCATGAGCGAGAAGTACTCGGCTGGACCGAACTTGAGGGCGACCTCGGAAAGCGGCACCGCGACTCCTGCCACGAGCATCGTGGCGACCGTGCCGGCGAAGAACGATGCCAGCGCCGCGGTGGCGAGCGCCGCGCCGGCCTGGCCTTTGCGCGCCATCTGGTGGCCGTCGAGGCAGGTCACGACCGAGGAGGACTCTCCCGGCATGTTAAGCAGCACGGCCGTAGTCGACCCGCCGTATTGCGCGCCGTAATAGATGCCGGCGAGCATGATCAGCGCGGAGACGGGCTGCAGCGCATACGTCGTGGGCAGCAGCATCGCGATGGTCGCGACCGGGCCGATGCCCGGCAGCACGCCGATCAGCGTGCCGAGGATGCAGCCGAACAAGGCATACATGAGGTTGACCGGCGTGAAGGCCACGCCGAATCCCAATGCGAGATGGCTCAGGAGCTCCATGGCGGCCTCAACCCGTGATGAATCGCGGCCAGACGGGCAGCTGCACGCCCAGGCCCTTGACGAAGACGCCGACCGCGAGCGTGGACAGCAGCAAGCCCGCGATCAGCGACTCCTTCCAGCGGAACTCGTGGCTTGCGAACGACGCGCCGACGATCAGCAAGACGGTCGAGATCGCCATGCCGAGCCAGCCGATGATCATGCCGTACACGGTTACGCACCCCAGCACGACCAGGGTCGGGCGCCAGTGCCAGCGCGGGATGGCCTCGCCGTCGAGCCGGATGCCGCGCAGCGAGATGATCGCCCCGAGCACGACGAGCAGGAGCCCGAGGATGCGCGGGAAGTACCCAGGCCCCATGCGCGCTGCCGTGCCGAGCGCATAGCGGCTGCCGACCGCGACGGCGAGGATGCCGAGCCCGATGAACAGGAGGCCGGCCCAGAAATCCTTGGGGCTTCTTATGACCATTGGAACCAACAGGATGGACGGTAGCGGACAAGCTTAGGGGGCGCACCTTTCAATTGCCTTTCAATTCCGGACTGCGGCGCGGCGTGGCCATGCGCTACATTCATGCCGTGCCGATCCGTATCCTCGCAGTCGAAGACGACCCCGACATCGCGCGCCTGCTGTCGCTGGAGCTTGGCCGTCTGGGGTACACGCTGCGCACCGTGGGAACGGCCGCGCAGGCCCTGATCGAGTTACGCGGCAACCCGCCCGACCTCATGCTCCTCGACCTCGGCCTTCCCGATCGCGACGGCGCGGACCTCCTGCGCGAGATGCGCGCGGGCGGCGGTGCGTTGCCGGTCATCTGTCTTACGGCACGCGACAAGCCGGTCGAGCGGGTGGGAGGCTTGCGCGCGGGCGCGGACGATTACATCGTCAAGCCCTTCGACATCTCGGAGCTCGACGCGCGCATCCAGGCGGTGCTGCGGCGCTCCGATCGTTCCGCAGGGAACTCGCTCGCGGCGGGGTCGCTGCGCTTCACGCCCGACGAAACGCGCGTGAGCGGCCGCGACGGCGCCATCGCGCTCACGCCGCGCGAATTGCACGTGCTGCATCGCCTCATGAAGAATGCGGGCCGCGTCGTCACCAAGGCGCAGCTCACCGACGCGCTCGCGGCGCGCAACGACGACATCGGCGACAACACGGTCGAGGTGTACGTGCACCGCATCCGCCAGAAGATCCTGGGCAACGACGTCGAGATCGTGACGGTGCGCGGGTTCGGCTATCTGCTGCGTGCAACCGCATGAGCGGCGCCCGCGCTCCTGCGAGCCTGCGTCGGCGGTTGCTCGTCCAGCTCGCGCTGCCGCTCTTCGCGCTTTTCATCGCCGACGGGATACTCTCGTTCTAGGTCGCTCGCGGCTACGCGGACCGCGTGTACGACCGCTGGCTCGTCGAC
>CAZIZD010000146.1:7991-10108 GCA_964543615.1 uncultured Alcaligenaceae bacterium
AGGAGCCGACCATGAAACGTCTTCTCGTACTGGGAGCCGGCACCGCCGGGACGATGGCGGTGAACAAGCTGCGGCCGAGGCTGCCGCGCGACGAGTGGACGATCACCGTCGTCGACTCCGCGCAGACGCTCGCGCAACAGGTGCGGCTTACCGGTGGACAGGCCGCGTTCCACCTGCCGCGCGTGGCGCAGGAGATGTTCGAGTTCGACGTCGAGGACGTCGTGCTGTTCCGCGTCGAGGGCGCGCGCAGCGGCGTCATCGGCGGCCGCGACGTGCCGCGCCAAGGGCGCCACGAGCTCCGTCATGCCGGCGTGCGCTTCTACGAGGCCGACGTCGACGGCGCGACGATGCGCTTCGTCGAGCTCACCTCCCCGTTGCCGCCTGTCTCCGAGGAGTGGACCGTGACCGTGGGTGAGACCACGCGCAAGCGCGATCGCGTCGCGGAGGAGATCCTGCTGTACGTGTGGGTGCCGCAGATCGTGCTCCTGCTGCTCGCGGGCGGCTTCGCGTATCGCGTGATCGTGATGCACACGGAAAAGGTGCGCGCGCTGTCGGTGTCGCTGCGCGACATGAGCGCGCGCAAGCTGGCGCCGGTCGCGGCCGACGACATGCCCGCCGAGATGATGCCCCTCATCGAGGCGCTGAATGCGCTCATCGCCAAGCTGGACGCGGCCGCGCTCGCGCATCGCACGTTCATCGCCAACGCTGCGCATCAGCTGCGCACCCCGCTGACCGCCATGCAGCTGCAGGCGGAGCAGGCGCTGCACTGCGGCTCGGTCGAGGAGATGCGCGAGGCCATCTCGCGCCTGCAGGACGTCGTGCATCGCGCGGGGCGTCTCGCCAACCAGCTCCTGCTGCTGTCGCGGGCCGAGCCCGAAGCGCAATCGGGCGCGAGCCGCAGGCCCGTCGACCTGTACGAGCTCGCCTTCGAGACGGCGCGGGCATGGGTGCCGGCGGCGATGGCGGCGCGGATCGACCTCGGCTTCGACGAGGGCTCGGCGCATGCGGTGGTGGATATCGACGAGGCGCTGGTGGCCGAGGCCATCAACAACCTCCTCGACAACGCGCTCAAGTATTGCCCGCCGCGGACGCGCGTCACGGTGTCGGTGCGCCTCACGCCGGAGCCGACCGTGGTCGTCGAGGACACGGGCAGTGGCATTCCGCGCGAGGAGCGCAGCCGCGTGGTGCAGCGCTTCTACCGCGGCGACCATGCGCGCAGCGGCGGCACGGGGCTGGGCCTTGCGATCGCCAACGAGATCGCGCTCGCCCACGCAGGCGAGTTCTCGATCACCGATGCGCCCGGCGGCGGCGCGCGCTTCGAGATGCGCCTGCCGCAGAGCTAGCGCGATGGACCGGGATCTTCGCATTCACCCATGAATCTGATCCGGTTCGTTGCGGCATTCGCGGCGCGTCACTGGCGCGCCTATCTCGCCGCCGCGCTCATGCTCGTCGGCATCGCGGTGATGACGGTGCTCATTCCACGCACGGTGGGCCACGTCGTGGACGGCCTCGTCGCGCACACGCTCGCGGGCAGCGCATTGTGGACGCAGATCGCGCTCCTGCTCGGCATGGGGCTCGGTATCTATTTCCTGCGGGTGGGATGGAGGCTTGCGCTCTTCAGCGCAGCATTCCGGCTGGGCGTCGAGCTCCGCACCGCGCTGTACCGAAGGCTTTCACTGCAGGCGCCGCGCTACTTCCACGGCGAGCGCACCGGCGACCTCATGGCGCGCGCGACCAACGACGTCGACGCCGTGGAGCTGGCCGCGGGCGAGGCGTTCCTTGCAGGATTCGACGGCACGATCACGCTGGTGCTCGTGGTCGCGATGATGACGCTGGGCGTCGACTGGCGGCTGGGGCTCGCGGCGCTCTTGCCGTTTCCTTTCATGGCCTTGGGCTTCTACATCGTGAGTCGCCGCGTGCACGACGCGTGGACCCGGTCGCTCGATCGCTTCTCGGATCTCAACGAGCAGGTGCAGGAGTCGATGGCCGCGGTGCGGACGCTGCGTGCCCTGGGACTCACCGGGCACGTGGAGCGCGAGTTCGGCACGCGCGTACGCGCCGCGGCGTCCGCGGGGTACGACACGATGCGATGGGAGGCGGCCTACGAGCCGGCGGTC
>CAZIZD010000147.1:0-10064 GCA_964543615.1 uncultured Alcaligenaceae bacterium
TGGAAACCGGTTCCCGTGCCCTTGTCCGTGTAGGCGACCGCGCATCCATGCTTGAGCCCCCACTCGCCCGACGTCCCGATGGCTCCGTAGACGCCGCGCGAACCCGACGATGCCGCCGTCACGATGCAGGCCTTCTCCGCGGTGAACGATGCGGGGATCTGCACCATCATCGTCACGTTCAGCTTGCCGGTGCCGTCGTCCGCGTACGCGAGGTACTCGGTGCCGGCAATCTTGCCTTCGCCAAGCGTGGGGTTGCCGTTGACGTCGACGTTCGGCCCGTACAGCGTCCCGTAGCCGCCATTCGCGGCGATGTCGAGGATCGCCCGGTAGTTGTTGTAGATCGCGAGGCGGCGAAGCTCCGACGCAGTGGGTGCGGTTGGATTCGCAACCGTGGGTGCCGCGCCCGCGAGGCCGGTCTTGCCGAGGCCCGCGGTGAGGAGGTCGTCGTTGACGCCGTCGTACGTCGACTTCGTGACTGTGCCGACGAAGCCGGGCTTCACGTTCTGCTCCGGGGTCCAGGTCGATTCGCCGGGACAGCCTGCGAGCAGCAGCGAGGCAGCAACGGCGGACGCGACTGCGCCGCCGCGACGATGCAATTTCATGGTGAGCCCTCCACTGTTTTGTATACCGCGTTCGTGCGCGGGCGGCGATTGTAGCCCGAACAACCGCGCACGCAGGCTTGGGACGCGGCTAAAATTTTCGCAGCGGAAAATACCGCACCGAAAAAGTGCGATCGCGAATGCGATAATGGCGACATGAAATCCATCGCCTGTGGATCCATCGCCCGTCTGGCCGCCTGCGTGCTCGCCTTGCCGTGGCTCGCATCGTGCTCCTCGTCGGGGCCCGACGCGCTGCGCGCGCGAGCGGGCGGACTGGTCGCAGATTTGCGCAGCCCATCGTCGTCGGTGACAGGCGTCGTGCACGTGTACGACTTTCGCGACGGCGTGCAGGTTCAGCTGTCGATCAACAATCTCTACCCGGGGCAATACCGGATCGCGTTCCACGAGAACCCGAACTGCCGCTCGCCCAATCTCTTCTCGGCGGGACCGCCTTGGGCGCCCCCCGGCTCGACCAAGCCCGCCAACGATCTGCTGCCGGGCTTCCTCGCCAACATGGACGGCAACCAGAACGGCTACGTGGCGTTCATCACCGGCGTGCACACCGAGCGTCCGCCCTCCCTGCAGGGCAGGTCGGTCGTGATCCACTGGGGCAACGTCGTCGGCGAAGCGATGCCGGGGCAGCCCAACAATCGCATGGCCTGCGGTGTCCTGCGATGGACCGAAGGCGCGTTCTGAGAGGGAGCAAGCGATGGGATTCCTGACCGGTCGCAAGGTGCTCGTCACCGGCGTGCTGTCGAGCCGCTCGATTGCCTACGGCGTGGCGCGCGCATGCGCGCGCGAAGGCGCGACGCTCGCGTTCACTTACGTGAATGACGATCTCAAGGAGCGGGTGGTCAAGATCGCCTCGGAGTTTCCCGGGTCGCCGGTGCTTCGATGCGACGTCACACGCGACGAGGACATCGACGGCCTGTTCGCGACGCTCGCCTCGGAGTGGGGCGCGCTCGACGGCATGCTGCACTCGATCGCGTTCGCCCCGCGCGAATCGCTCTCCGGCGATTTCCTGAACGGCATGTCGCGTTCCGCGTTCGCCACCGCGCACGACGTTTCAAGCTACAGCCTTGCCGCGCTCGCAAAGGGCGCGCGTCCCCTCATGCAGGGACGGTCAGCCTCGATCGTCACGCTCACCTACCTGGGCGCAGTGCGCGCGATCGCAAACTACAATCTGATGGGTCTCGCCAAGGCGAGCCTCGAGGCCAACGTGCGCTATCTCGCGTCGTCGCTCGGACCCGAGCAGATCCGCGTCAACGGCATCTCCGCGGGTCCGATCAAGACGCTCGCTGCGGCGGGCATCGCCGGCTTCTCGAAGATCCTGGGCTTCGTCGAGAGGACGGCGCCGCTACGCCGCAACGTGACGATCGACGAGGTGGGCAACGTGGCCGCGTTCTTCCTCTCGCCGCTGTCGAGCGCCATCACCGGCGAGATCACCTACGTCGACTGCGGGTTCTCGACGGTGGCTGCCGGGCTCGGTGACGAATAGGTTCGACGCGGTCGTCGTCGGGGCGGGGCACAACGGCCTCGTATGCGCGGCCTATCTCGCCGCGGCGGGCATGTCGGTGTGCGTCGTCGAGCGGCGCCACGTCGTGGGCGGCGCCGCGGTGACCGAGGAATTCCATCCGGGCTTTCGCAACTCGACGGCCAGCTACACGGTCAGCCTGCTCGACCCGCAGGTGATCCGCGACTTGAGGCTCGCACAGCACGGTCTCGTTGTGCGCGAGCGGCCGTTCGCGAACTTCCTGCCGCTGCCCGGCGGAGACTTCCTCAAGGTCGGCGGAGGACTGGAAGCGACGCAGGCGGAGGTGGCGCGATTCTCGCGCCGCGATGCCGATGCGTTGCCGACCTACTACGCGATGCTCGATCGCGTCGCCGATGCCATGCGCGGGCTCCTGCATGTCACGCCACCGAACCTCGGCACCGCGCGCATCCGCGACGTGGCACCTCTCGCGGAGTTGCTGAAGTCGGCCAGGGCCTATCGCACGTTGCCCCTCGCGCAGCGGCGCGACCTCCTCGATCTCTTCACGAAGAGCGCAGGCGACATCCTCGACCGCTGGTTCGAGAGCGCACCCCTCAAGGCCGCGTTCGGTTTCGACGCCGTGGTGGGCAACTTTGCCAGTCCCTATACGCCCGGGTCGGCGTACGTCCTGCTGCATCACGTCTTCGGCGAGGTGAACGGCAAGCGGGGCCAGTGGGGACACGCCGTCGGGGGGATGGGTGCGATCACGCAGGCGATGGCCGCGGAGTGCAGGGCGCGCGGCGTGACGATCCGCACGGAGGCGCCCGTCGCGCGCATCGTCGTGACGGGGGGGCGCGCGTCGGGCGTAGCGCTCGGGAGCGGCGAGACCATCGATGCCGCACGCGTAATCGCGAACGTCAATCCGAAGCTGCTGTTCCGCGAGCTCGTGCCACCGGAGCACGTCCCCGAGGACTTTCGCGATCGCATCGACGGCTATCGCTGCGGATCGGGCACGTTCCGCATGAACGTCGCGCTGTCGCAGCTGCCGGCGTTCGCATCGATGCAGGACCCCGGGCCGCATCATTCGAGCGGCATCATCATGGCGCCGTCGCTCGCGTACATGGAGCGCGCGTACTTCGACGCGCGCACGCAAGGGTGGTCGCGCGAGCCCATCGTGGAAATGCTCATACCTTCGACCGTCGACGAGACGCTCGCGCCGCCGGGCATGCACGTCGCGAGCCTCTTCTGCCAGCACGTGCACCCGGATCTTCCGTCGGTCCAGCCCGGCCGCACGTGGGACGATGCGCGCGACGAGGTGGCCGATCTCATGATCGCCACCGTCGAGCGATTCGCCCCCGGATTCCGCGCGAGCGTGCTCGGCCGCCGGGCGCTCACGCCGCTCGACCTCGAGCGCGAGTTCGGGCTCGTGGGCGGCGACATCTTTCACGGCGCGTTGTCGCTCGACCAGCTCTTCGCCACGCGTCCCGTGCTCGGCAACGCGAGCTATCGCATGCCGGTCGCGGGGCTGTACCTGTGCGGGTCGGGCGCGCATCCCGGAGGCGGTGTCACCGGCATCCCGGGACGCAACGCGGCGCGCGAGATCGTGAAGGACGCGCGCAAGAGAAGGCGCTGAGCCGCCGATCGCAGCGCGATCGCGGCCCGGCGCGACTTCCTTTCGTGATAGTCCGAAGCCGGCCTGTAAGCCGGGTTCTGTTACGGCGCGAGGTGCGCTATGGCCGTCATTCCTCTAGGCGCAACGTTGCCGTTGCGCTCGTGCCACCTACCCGCGGACTAAACGAGCAGCCTGTAATGCCAAATGCGCGTCCGCTTACTTGGTGTTGCTCCGGATGGAGGTTGCCGCGTTTCACCCGCCTTCCTTGCGAAAGGCGACTCGTCTCTGTGGCCCTGTTCCTCGCCTTGGGCGCCGCTTGGAGGCGGCGCTTGTTGCGGCCGGGCGTTACCCGGCATCCTGCTCTGCGGAGCCCGGACTTTCCTCCATCCACTTGCGTGGACAGCGACGGTCCGGCCGGCTTCGGACGCGTATTTTACCAGCAGAGTGGTTGTGCTACGAGGCAACCCGCCAGGCCACGCTCTCTCCTGCGCGAAGCGGCACGAGCGTGTCCTCGCCGAACGGATACGAGGCGGGCACCGGCGCGGCTTCGCGGCGAAGGGTGATCGTCCCTTCGTTGCGGGGCAGGCCGTAGAAATCGGCGCCGAAACCGCTCGCGAAGTCGGGAAGCCGGTGCAGCGCGCCCGCCGCGTCGAACACCTCGGCATAGAGCGCGAGGGCGACCGGAGCGGAATAGCAGCCTGCGCCGCAGCACGCGGCCTCCTTGGCGTGCCGCGCGTGCGGCGCCGAGTCGGTCCCGAGGAAGAATCGGGGATTGCCGGAGGTCGCGGCCTCGACCAGCGCCTGCCGGTGCGACTCTCGCTTGAGGATCGGCAGGCAATAGAAGTGGGGACGCAGGCCGCCCACGAAGAGCGCGCTGCGCGACCACATGAGGTGCTGCGGTGTGAGGGTGGCTGCGATCGGGGTGGCGGCGTCGCGCACGAAATGCGCGGCCTCGCGCGTGGTCACGTGCTCGAGCACGACCTTGAGCGCGGGAAAGTCGCGCACCAGGCGCGCGAGCAGCGTGTCGACGAACACGCGCTCGCGATCGAACATGTCGACGTCGGGATCCGTGACCTCGCCGTGCAGGCACAGGACGACGCCGTGCTTCTCCATCGCCGCGAGCACCGGGTAGACGCGATCGATCGCGGTGACCCCGGAGTCGGAGTTGGTCGTGGCGCCCGCGGGGTAGTACTTCACCGCGTGCACGAACCCGGAGGTCTTCGCCGCGGCGATATCCGCAGGCGCCGTGTTGTCGGTGAGGTACAGCGTCATGAGCGGCTCGAACGCAGATCCGGCCGGCAGTCCCGCCAGGATGCGCTGACGATACGCGGCGGCCGCGGCGACGGTCGTGACCGGCGGGCGCAGGTTTGGCATGACCATTGCACGCGCAAACGACTGCGCGGTGTGCGCGACGACGGCGGAAAGGGCAGGCCCGTCCCGGAGATGGACATGGAAGTCGTCGGGGCGGCGGAGGACGATCGAGTCGATGATGTGAGCGACGTGGGCGGGCCGGAACCACGCCATTCTATCGGACGCCATCGGACGTTCTGCCGCGCCCAGGTCCCACGCCGCGCCGGGCTGGCCGGGTAGCGGGGAAGCGGCCTTTGCGGCTATAATGCTTGGTTTCCGCGGCTTGACACCCCGACCTTCGCGAACCCCAAGAAGTCGAACCACGAGCATGGCCACCAAAACCGCAACCGCCGTCAAGAAGGTCCGCGAGCTCACCGAGGAAGAAATCCTCAAGGCGCCGGAGAAGGACTACATGAACGAGGCGCAGCTCGCCTTCTTCAAGAAGAAACTTCTCGAGCTGCGCGACCAGCTCCTGCAGAACGCCGACGACACCGGCGAGCACCTGCGCGAGAACGAGATCACCACCGACCCTTCGGATCGGGCGACCCTCGAGGAGGAGTACACCCTCGAGCTGCGCACGCGCGACCGCGAGCGCAAGCTCCTCAAGAAGGTGGAGAAGTCGCTGCGCCTGATCGAGGACGGCTCCTACGGCTGGTGCGAGGAAACGGGCGAGCCCATCGGCGTGCCCCGCCTCATTGCCCGCCCCACGGCCACCCTGTCGCTCGAAGCGCAGGAGCGCCGGGAGCGCGTCCAGAAGCTGTACGGGGACTGAAAGAGCCCCGGTTTCCGGGCCCGCTTCCGGCCCGGTCCCTCCCGTTGCGTCCCTTCCGACCGGTCGATATTGACCGGTCTGTCAATATTTGTTGACGTAACGCAAAACTGACACTCCCGCGCAGCCCCTAGGCTGGAGCCTCTGCCATAGGAGGCCCCCAATGCGCGTACTTCTGATCCATCCGAACTACCACTCGGGTGGCGCCGAGATTGCCGGCAACTGGCCCCCCGCCTGGGTGGCCTACCTCGCGGGGTACCTCAAGGCCGGCGGCTACACGGACGTCCAGTTCGTCGATGCCATGACCCACCACCTGGACGACGAGGCCGTGCGTGCGCGGATCGCCGAAATCGCCCCGGACATCGTGGGCTGCACGGCGATCACGCCCGCGATTTACAAGGCGCAGCAGCTGCTCAAGGTCGCGAAGGACGTGAACCCCGCGATCGTCACGGTGCTGGGCGGCATCCACGGGACATTCATGTACCCACAGGTGCTGAAGGAAGCGCCGTGGATCGACGCCGTCGTGCGCGGCGAGGGCGAGCAGGTGTTCCTGAACCTCGTGCGTGCGGTGGATCAGGGCACGTGGGAGACGGCGCGCGGCGACGTGAAGGGCATCGCGTACTTCGCGGACGGCAAGGTGGTCGCCACGCCCGCCGAGCCGCCTATCGCCGACCTCGACCGGATCGCGCCCGACTGGGGCATCCTCGAGTGGGACAAGTACATCTACATCCCGATGGGGAAGCGCGTCGCCATCCCCAACTTCGCGCGCGGCTGCCCGTTCACCTGCAGTTTCTGCAGCCAGTGGAAATTCTGGCGCGACTACCGCGTGCGCGACCCGATCAAGGTGGTCGACGAGATCGAGGCGCTCGTGCGCGATCACAACGTCGGCTTCTTCATCCTCGCAGACGAGGAGCCGACGATTCACCGCCGCAAGTTCATCGCGTTCTGCGAGGAGCTGATCCGCCGCGACTTGGGCGTGCTGTGGGGCATCAACACCCGCGTCACCGACATCCTGCGCGACGAGAAGCTGCTGCCCATGTTCCGCAAGGCGGGCCTCGTCCACGTCTCCCTCGGCACTGAAGCGGCGGCGCAGCTGAAGCTCGACCGCTTCAACAAGGAGACGACGATCGAGCAGAACCGCAAGGCAATCCGCCTGCTGCGCGAGGCGGGCATCGTCTCGGAGGCGCAGTTCATCGTCGGCCTCGAGAACGAGACGCGCGAGACCCTGGAGGAGACCTACCAGATGGCGCGCGACTGGAACCCGGACATGGCCAACTGGGCGATGTACACGCCTTGGCCGTTCTCGGACCTCTTCCAGGAGCTGGGCGACAAGGTCGAGGTGTTCGACTTCGAGAAGTACAACTTCGTGACGCCGATCATGAAGCCCGACGCGATGGACCGCGCCGAGCTCCTCGACCGCGTCATGCACAACTACCGCCGCTTCTTCTTCAACAAGGCGTTCTTCCAGTACCCGTGGACTCGCGACAAGGGACGCCGCGCGTACCTGCTGGGCTGCCTCAAGGCGTTTGCGAAGAGCGGTTTCCAGCGCACGTTCTATGACCTGGGCCGTGTGGGGTATTGGGGGCCGCAATCCAAGAAGAACGTCGACTTCCGCTTCGACACTGCGCGGCGCACGGCCCCGGGCGTCGATTCCGTCGCGCCCGACGAGACGTGGGTGACGATGCACGGGCCGAAGATCGAGTACAAGCGGCGCAAAGGCGAGGAGAACGCCGCGATCGCGCTGGCGTGCGGCGGCGGCAAGGAGCAGCTCGACGAGGCGGAGGAGGCGAACGTCGCGCTGGCCGGGGAGCGCGACGCCGCGGCGCGATGAACGCGCGCGTGCCCGAGGCTGCGCTCAGCGGGTGCGGCGATCCGCACGCGGCGCATGCGCGGATCGGTCCCAACGCGATAACGCGCGTTGCGCAGGCGCTCGAACGTCTTCACGGAACGGAGGCCGCGGAGCGCGTGTTCGCGCAGGCAGGTCTCCTGCGCCATCTCGCCGATCCGCCCACGCGGATGATTCCCGAGGACGAAGTCACGGCGCTCACGCGCGCGCTGCGCCATGCCCTGCCGCACGATGCGGCCCGCGATGTGCAGCGCGAGGCGGGGCGCACCACCGCGGAATACCTGCTCGCGCACCGCATTCCCCGGCCGGTCCAGGCGCTGCTTCGTGCGATGCCCGCAGCGCTCGCCGCGCGGATGCTTCTCGCCGCCATCCGCCGCCATGCCTGGACGTTCGCGGGCAGCGGCGTGTTCACGGCACGAGCCGGCCATCCCGTCATCCTGTCGGTGCAAGGCAATCCGATGTGCCGCGGCATGACGGCGCAGATGCCGATCTGCGATTACTACGCGGCGACGTTCGAGCGCCTGTTTCGCGTGCTCGTTCACCCGGACGCGCAGGCGACCGAGATCGAGTGCGAGGCTGCGGGAGGAGAGGCCTGCCGGTTCGCGGTGCGATGGCGAACCTGAAGGCGCAGGGACGGAGGTCCGGCGCCGGGTCCGCAGCGGGTACAATCGAAGGTCCCATGGTTGTCCCCCGAATGTTGTCCCCCGAATCCGCCAGGAGAGCCACCGCATGTTCACGCTTCCCCCGCTTCCGTGGGCCGAGAACGCACTCGACCCCGTCATTTCCGCCAACACCATCGGCTTCCACTACGGCAAGCACCACAAGACTTATGTCGACAACCTGAACAACCTCGTCAAGGGCACGGACTACGAGAGCGCGACGCTCGAGAAGATCATCACCGAGACCGCGGGCAAGGCCGACAAGGCGGGCCTCTTCAACAATGCTGCGCAGGTGTGGAACCACACGTTCTACTGGAATGGGCTGCGGGCGAACGGCAGCGGCGGAGGCGGCAAGCCCTCCGGCAAGGTGGCGCAGATGATCGACGCCGCATGGGGCAGCTTCGACAACTTCAAGAAGGAGTTGTCGGCCACATCCGTCTCGCAATTCGGCTCCGGATGGGGCTGGCTGGTGCAGGAAGGCGGGGCGCTCAAGATCGTCAAGACGCCCAACGCGGAAGTGCCGTTCACCAAGGGACAGAAGCCCCTGCTGACGCTCGACGTCTGGGAGCACGCGTACTACCTCGACTACCAGAACCGCCGTGCCGCCTACCTCGACGCTGTCATCGACAAGCTCGTGAACTGGGACTTCGTCGCGCAGAACCTGGGCTAGTGCCCGGCGGCATGCACTCGCGGGAATCCGCGCCACCCGTGGCGCCGCGCCTTGTGGGGGCCCCCTCGGGGGCCCCATAATCGAGCGCTCACGCAACGTTCGCCTTCCATGGCGCTGTTCAACAAGCCTCCCGCGAAGAAACCGGAACCTCCCGCCCCCAAGGCCCCAACAGGTGCGGCGGTGGCGCGTCCGCCGGTGTCCGCGCGCGACGTTGCCGCACAGGCGCAGGGACGGCGCGGCGCGCCCGAGGCGCCGAGGGCAGAGCCCGCGGGCGACATCTCCATGACGGGCGCGAGCCTCATCGAGTGGTCGCCCAACCGCAACTCGATCGAGGTCGCGCAATCCAATCCGGGCTTGTGCTCGGTGCTCGAGAACGCCGCGCTTCTCTACGCGAGCGGCCAGGCCAAGGCCGCGCGCGAGATGCTGGAGCAGGGCGTGGTGTCCGATCCTGACGCCAACGCCTCGCAGCTTGCCTGGCTTGCGCTCTTCGACTTGCAGCAGCGCGCCAACGATCGCGCCGCGTTCGACAGGATGTCCCTCGCCTACGCGAAGCAGTTCGAGCGCTCGCCCCCCGTCTGGGATGAAAGCGGCAACCAGCCCGCGCACGAGGTGAAGGTGCCCGGCGGCTATGCCGTGCTCACCGGCAAGCTCACCGAGGCCACCGCATCGCAGATCGAGGGTGTGCGCAAGCAGATGGCCAAGCCCGGGCAGCAGACGCGCCTCGACCTGGCCCAGGTGCAGGGATTCGACGAAGCCGGCGCGCGCCTTCTCGCCGATCTCCTCGCCGAAGCGCGCAAGAAGCGTTTCGTCGTCAAGCTCGAGCGTCACGACAAGATTGCGCACGCGCTGGACATACTGGTGCGCCGCGGGCGCGAGGCCGGCGAAGGCGGATGGCTCCTTTGCCTCGAGTTCCTCCAGTTTGCCAACAAGCAGGAAGCCTTCGACGATCGCGCGATCGAGTACGCCGTGGCGATCGAGCAGTCGCCGCCGTCGTGGGAGCCTCCGCCCATGCCGTCCGCGCCTGCCGCCGGCGCCGAGGCAACCCCTGCAGCGGTCGCGGAGGAGGCTCCGGCGAACACGGGTTCCTG
>CAZIZD010000148.1:0-10055 GCA_964543615.1 uncultured Alcaligenaceae bacterium
GCGCAGCGCGTAGTGATCGTTGTCGATCGCGATGGCGCGTCCGGCGATCGCCATGCGCATGAGGAACTCGGGGGAGTTCGCGAGCGCAGGGCCGGGCGGCACGCCTTCCCAGGTGGCGTCGCCTCGCCGCAGCACCCATGTCATCGCGTCACCGTCGCGATTGCGCACGCGCAGCGCGTCGTGCTCCATGAGCGCCTCGGGCTCGCTCGGCGATCCGCGCCGTGCGAGGTACGACGGCGCTGCGTAGAGCCCGCTGCTGAACGCGGCCACGCGCCGCGCGGCGAGAGTGGCGTCGTCACGCTGCGCGCCGGGGCGCAGCGCCACGTCGAAGCTCTCCGCGACGAGGTCGACGAAGCGCGCCGACAGATCGACGTCGAGCGAGACCTTGGGATGCCGTTCCACGAAAGCGGCAAGCACCGGCGCCATCAGGGTGTTGGCGAGGTCGTGCGGCATCGTGATGCGCAGCGTGCCGGCGGGCTCGCTCTGGCGGTTCTGGGCGAGCGCTGCGGCCGCCTCCACGTCCTCGGTCACGTGACGCGCGTGGGCGAGGACGGCTTCCCCGAACTCGGTCACGGTCAGGCGGCGGGTGGTGCGCAGGAGCAGCCGTTCGCCCAGCCGGGTCTCCAGCGCCGCGACCCGGCGGGAGACGGTGGACTTGGGGATCCCCAGCCGTTCCGCCGCCCGCGAGAAGCTGCCCTCGCCGGCCACGCGAGCGAAGAGGACGAGGTCGTTGGGGTCGAGATGCATGCTTGATATTGTCCCGATGATGGAACAATCATATCCATAAAGGGGCCTTTATCGCCATGCGGGGCAACAAATATAGTCCGTAGCACCCACTACGGAGGTTTCCATGAACATCCTGCAGATCAACTCCAGCGCGCGCCGCGAGGGCTCCCACTCGACCCGCCTGGCCGACCGCCTCGTGGCCCGACTGCGCGACGCCGATCCGGACGCGACCCTTGTCTTGCGCGACCTGTCCTCGGCGCCGCACCCGGTCCTGGACGAGCCGGCGCTCGGTGCCCTGTTCACTCCGCCGTCGCAAAGATCCGCCGCGCAGGCGGCCCGGGTGGCCCTGGACGATGCCTTGATCGCCGAGATCGCGGCCGCAGATGTGGTGGTGCTTGGCGTGCCGATGTACAACTTCGGCGTGTCGGCGCAGCTCAAGAACTGGATCGACGCGATCTCGCGTGCCGGCGTCACGTTTCGCTACACCGCGGACGGTCCCGAGGGATTGCTGACGGGAAAGAAGGTTTACGTGGCGCTCGCGCGCGGCGGCAAGTACCGCGACACGCCGGCCGATTCGCAGGTGCCGTATCTTGCGACGGTGCTCGGATTCCTCGGCATGAAGGACGTGCGCTTCGTGTACGCGGAAGGCCTTGCGATGGGCGCTGCCGCCGAGCGCGACGCGCTGGCCGCAGCCTATGCCGAGATCGAAGAGGCCGTTGCAGGGTGATTCCCGTGCCGATGCCGACAACAACCCGTCGGGCTCACGCCCGACCCACAAGGAACAGTGCAATGACGACGACCACCACCATCGAGAACGAGCGCGTGACGCGGCCCCGCGGGGTCGAGCGGGTGATCGCGGGGCAGCCTACGTCTGACGGCGCGGGCGTCAAGCTCACGCGCGTACTCACGCAGCCCCTGCAGCGCAGGCTCGATCCGTTCCTCATGCTCGACGCGTTCGGCACCGACGACCCCAAGGACTACATCGCCGGCTTCCCGAACCATCCGCATCGCGGATTCGAGACCGTGACGTACATGATCGCCGGGCGCATGCGCCATCGCGACAACGCAGGGCACGAGGGCCTGCTCACCAACGGCAGCGTGCAGTGGATGACGGCCGGCCGCGGCATCGTCCACTCCGAGCTGCCCGAGCAGGAGGACGGCCGCATGGAAGGCTTCCAGCTCTGGCTCAACCTCGCCGCGAAGGACAAGATGCGCGACCCGTGGTACCGCGACATCGCGACCGGGGAGATTCCGGAGCTGACCACCGCCGAGGGCGTGCGCGTGCGCGTGATCGCGGGCGCGAGCCACGGCGTGGCCGGCGCGATGCAGCGCGAGGTGACCGAGCCCCTGTACCTCGACATCGAGCTGCCGGCGGGCGCCACGTTCGCGCAGGCGCTGCCTGCGGGTCACAACGCGTTCCTGTACGTGTATCGCGGCGGCGTCAAGGTCGCGGGCGCCGACGTCCCGGTGCAGCGGATGGCGATTCTCGACAACAACGGGGGTGACGGCGTCGAGTTCACGGCTCCCGCGGCGTCGCGCGTGCTGCTCATCGCGGGCAAGCCGCTCAACGAGCCGATCGCGCAGTACGGTCCGTTCGTGATGAACAGCAAGGAGGAGATCTTCCAGGCGGTGCAGGACTACCAGGCCGGGAAGTTCTAGGAGCTCGCTAGCTCCGCCAGCAGTACTTCACGTCGGCGCCGTTCTCGCGGCGCTGTCTTTTCAGGCTCTCGACGTTGGGCATGACCTCGAGCCACGCTTCCTCTTTCGCAAGGCCGTCCATGAGCTCGTTGAAGGCCTTGCGGAAGTTCTCCTTGCGGTCGCCCGGCAGCGCAGGAACCTCGGGCTTGAGGAGCGCCCCGTACGGGTGGTCGATCGTCCACTTGAGGGCGTTCTTGGCGATGGTCTTCTGCTTCTCGATGTCGCAGAACGCGTAGCCGTTGATCACCGGGCCCGCGAGGTAGATGAAGTTCTTCATCGCCTCCTCGACGTTGCCGAGCGCGGGCGCCTTGAGGTTTGCCACGCGCGCGGTGGTGAGGAAGCGGTTGCGCGCGGCGTAGAACCAGAACACCGCGTCGTCGCGCTTGCCGACGTCGTAGAGGCGGATCGCGAGCACCATCATCGTCATCGGCGTGATGTTCGCGGGCTCCTTCTCGATGGCGTCGCGGGCGCGCAGGATGTCCTCCGGGCTGTTGCTCGCGAGCACGCGGTCGAGCATCGTCGAGACGTTCACGCGCGGCGTGCCGTCCGGCTCGCGAGCGGCGGCGTAATACGGCTCGACGTACACGGCGATGCGCTTGACGCGCGCGTCCTGCCCATGCGCCTGCGTGGCGGCGAGCGCGAAGAGCAGCGGAAGCAGTTGACGCAGGCGTTTCATGCGAACCGCATTGTGCCCCAAAAGGCCGGCTACTGAGGAGGACGCACGCCGTCCTTGCTCACCTGGACGCGCAGGGCGGTCAGCGCGCCGTCGGCTTGCGACTGCGCCGCGACGAAGACGTACTCGCCCGCCTTGAGATCCGCGCGGGTGCCGGGCACCGACCGCACGATGGGGATGCCATCGGGGACCACGATCTTCTGCGTGCCGCCCGGGAACTGCACCGTGATCTCGCGCGAGCCCGTGCCCACGACCTTGGCCTGCACGATGGCGTTGGTCATCTTCGAGTTGGGCTCGAGGTCCCACGCGCTCTGGCCCTGGTTGGCGGTGGGCGGCAGGAAGTGAAGCTCGATGGCGACTTCGCTGCCGTTTGGCGCGGTCTTCGTGGTGGCGCCGAGCAGGTCGCCATCCCTGATCTCGTCGAAGCGCACGGCCCTCGGATATGACACCGTGACGCTCTCGGGCAGTGCGAGCTTGAGATCGCGACCGTCGCGCGACTTGATCGAGAGCGTCGTCGCATCGACGGCGGTGATGGTCCCGCGAAGGCGGACGTTGCTCTGCGCCTGCGCGGCGGTGGCGAACGCCACGCACGCGAGCGCAACGATGAGAAGCCTGGACGTCATGGGATCGGTCTCTCCAAACTGCAAGTGAACATCGGCCGCGCGATTTTATTCGATGCCTGTTATGCGTTGCACCGGGGAGTCCCCCCGGGCGAGGTAAGATGGTCCCTCGCAACACCGAGCGTCACCCATGGCAGAGATCACCCACTGGTCGTTCCCGACCGAACTGCAGCCCGCCCCGTCGGAGGTCGCGTTCGATCTCGATCGCGCGCTGCAAAGCGTCGTGCGACTGTCGTCGCACATTCCCGAGGACGGCTTCACGGCCTCGATGCTCGGCACCGAGCGCACCGGCAACGGCGTCGTGATCCGGGCGGATGGCCTCATCGTCACGATCGGCTACCTCATCACCGAAGCCGAGTCGATCTGGATCACCACGCACGATCATCGCGTCGTGCAGGGGCATCCGCTCGCGTACGACTTCGCGACCGGCATGGGTCTCGTGCTCCCCCTCGGCCCGCTGCACGCGGCCCACGTGGCGATCGGCAGCGCCGCCGGCATCGGGGTCGAGGATGACGTGTACGTGATCGGCCACGGCGGCCGCGGTCACGCGCTCAAGGCCGAGATCTTCGCGCGCCGCGAATTCGCGGGCTACTGGGAGTACCTCCTCGACGTCGCGTTGTTCACGTCGCCGCCGCATCCGGAGTGGAGCGGCGCCGCGCTGCTCGACCGCGAAGGGCGTCTCGTCGGCATCGGCTCGCTGTTCGTGCAGGAAGCCGCGGGCGACGAGGTGAAGAAGGGCAACATGTTCGTGCCCATCGACGTGCTGGTGCCGATCCTCGACGATCTCGTGAAGACCGGCCGCGCGGCGGGTCCGCCGCGTCCGTGGCTTGGCGTGTACGCGAGCGAGGACAACCAGCGCATCGTGGTGGGTGGCGTCGCACAGGGCGGACCCGCGGAGCGCGCGGGCGTGCGCCAGGGCGACCTCGTGGTCGCGGTCGGCGGCCAGCGCGTGGGCTCGCTCGCGGAGTTCTTCCGCACCGTGTGGGACATCGGTCCGTCGGGGAGCGTCATTCCCATCACGCTCGCGCGCGACGGCACGACCCTGCCGGTGAAGGTGCAGTCGGCGGACCGCGGCGATTTCCTGAAGAAGCCGTCCCTGCAGTAGGGTGCGGCGCGGCGCACACGTCACGTGAGCGCGCCCGCCCGCACGAACGCACCCGCGGATTTCTACGCATCGCTCGAACCGTTCGGTAGCTTCGGCGAAGTCCTGCGCGATGCGCACTATCGTGCGCTCCCCGACGACTGGTGGATCGGCGTGACCGACGTCGTCGGCTCGACGAGGGCGATCGGGGCCGGGCGCTACAAGGACGTCAACATGGCGGGCGCGGCGGCGGTGAGCGCGGTGATGAACGCGCTCGGTGGCGCGCCGTTTCCCTTCGTGTTCGGCGGCGACGGCGTCACCTTTGCCGTGTGGAGCGAAGCGCGCACCGCGGCCGAGGACGCACTCGCGCGCACGGTGCGATGGGTTGCGGAGGAGATGAACCTCGAGCTGCGTGCGGCGCTGGTGCCGGTGGCCGCCATCCGCGCGGCCGGTCACGACGTGTCGGTCGCGAGGTTCCAGTCGTCCCCCGACGTGACCTACGCGATGCTTGCCGGCGGCGGCGCGGCATGGGCGACCGCGCAGATGAAGGCGGGGCACTTCGCGATACCGGAGGCCGCGCCCGGCGCGCGTCCCGATCTCACGGGCCTGTCGTGCCGCTGGACGCCGATGAATGCCGCGCACGGCGCCATCGTCTCGCTGCTCGTGCAGCCGCGCGACGACGCGCCGCCGCGATCGGTGGAGGCGCTGGTGGCGCGCGTCCTGCGGCACGTCGCGACACTCGCGCGCGAAGGCGATCCGGTGCCGAGCGAGGGGCCTGGCTACGCGTGGCCGCCCAAGGGGCTGGACCTCGAGGCGCGAGCGTCGCGCCGTGAGGGAAGTCCGCTGTGGCTCGCGCGACTGAAGCTCGCGCTCGTCACGCTGATTGCCTGGATTCTTCATTGCACGAGCTGGAAAGTCGCCGGCTTCGATCCGGTGGCGTATCGCCGCGGCACTGCGCGCAACGCGGACTGGCGCAAGTTCGACGACGGCCTGCGCCTCACCATCGACTGTGATCCGGTCACGCTCGCGGCCATCGAGCGCGAGCTTGCCGCGGGTGCGGACGAGGGGCTCGTCGACTACGGCGTCCATGCGCAGCCAAGCGCGCTCATGACCTGCATCGTGCCGTCGCCCATGCGCAGCGACCACATGCACTTCGTCGATGGCGCCGACGGCGGCTACGCGCGCGCGGCGGAGCAGGTCAAGGCGCGGATCGCCGCGCGCGAGGCGGAACCTCGCTAGGCGAGCCCCGCGGGGCGCTGCAGGTGCCAGTCGGTGACACGCTGGAACGCCCGGCCGATGCGCAGCACCGTGCTCTCCGCGAACGGCGCGCCTACGAGCTGCACCCCCATGGGCAGTCCGTCCTTCGACAGGCCTGCGGGAAGCGACAGGCCGCAGCCGCCCAGGTAGTTGACCGCGCGCGTGAACGACGCGAGCGGCGCGGTCGACTCGTCGACCTCGTGCAACGGTGTCGCGGTGATCGGCAACGTGGGCGTGAGGAGCGCATCCCAGTCGCGCATCCACGCGGCGAACATCGACTGCGCCGCGTGCATGGCGTGCGTCTCCTCGATGAACTCGGCGGCCGCGATTCCCTTGCCGCCCAGGACGCGCTTGCGTACCCAAGGATCCATCTTCGCGCTCGCGTCCTCCGCGATGTCGCGGCGAAGCGCGTACGCCTCGGCGGCGAGCAGCTTGCCCAGGCGCCCTGCGATCTCCTCGAACGCGATCGGACCCGGCACCTCGGTGACGTCGGCCCCGGCATCGCGCAGCACCCCGATCGCGCCGTCGCGCGCGCGCACGACCTCGGCATCCACGCTGCTCGGAAACCGATCGGCGGCAAGCACCGCGATGCGCATGCCGCGTATGTCCACCCGGTCCGTCGTCGATGCCGCGATTGCGAGACCCCGATCGCCGTCGGCCATCGCGGCGGTGAGGAGCGCGCAGTCCAAGGCGTCGTGCGCGAGCGGCCCGATCGTGTCGAGCAGCGTCGACAGCGGCACGGCGCCGTGGAGGCTCACGAGCCCGAACGTGGTCTTGAGTCCGGTTACGCCGCACAAGGCGGCGGGAATGCGCACCGAGCCGCCCGTGTCCGATCCGATGGCCGCGGGCACGAGTCCCGCCGCGACCGCAACGGCCGAGCCGCTCGACGATCCGCCCGCGACGCGATGGGTCGCGAGGTCCCACGGATTCCACGGCGCGCCCATCGCCTCGTTGCGTCCCCAGCCGCCGAAGGCGAACTCGACGAGGTGCGTCTTGCCGAGCGGAATCATGCCGGCGTCGAGGAGACGCGTGACCGACGTGGCGGTGAAGGTCGAGATGCGCTCGCGCCACGAGTACGATCCGGCGGTCGTGCGCCGTCCTTCCATCTCGAGGAGGTCCTTGAGCGCGATGGGCAGTCCGTGCAGCGGACCGCGCACCACGCCAGCCGCGCGCTCGAGGTCCGCGGCGTCGGCGAGCCTGCGCGCATCCTCGGCATAGACGTCGACGAACGCGTGCAGCTTCGCATCGTGCCTGGAGACGCGCGCAAGGCATGCATCGACGATCTCGCGCGACGACGCCTCGCGCTTGCGCAGCATCGAGGCGAGCTCGCCGAGCGAGCGGTAAGCAAGGTCCTGGGTCATCGTCGTGGCGTAAATCGGCGCGGGACCGCTACTTTACAATGCGCGGCATGCCGCACTATCCCCATCTGCTCGCCCCGCTCGACCTGGGCTTCGTCACCCTCAAGAACCGCGTCCTCATGGGCTCCATGCACACGGGCCTCGAGGAGGCCGACGACGGCTTCGAGCGCATGGCGGCGTTCTATGCGGCGCGTGCGCGCGGTGGCGTCTCGCTGATGGTCACCGGCGGCATCGCGCCCAACTTCGCGGGACGGCTCGAGCCCAAGGCCTCGCAGCTGTCGTTTCCGTGGCAGGTGGCGCGGCATCGCCTGATCACCGATGCCGTGCACGCGGAAGGCGGACTCATCGCGATGCAGATCCTGCATGCGGGGCGGTACGCCTTTCATCCGCTCGCGGTGGCGCCCTCGTCGTCGAAGGCGCCGATCAGCCCGTTCAAGGCGCGCGGCATGACCGCGTGGGGCGTGCGCCGCACGATCGCACGCTACGTGCGCTGCGCCGAGCTCGCGCAGCGCGCGGGCTACGACGGCGTCGAGATCATGGGGTCCGAGGGCTACCTCATCAACCAGTTCATCGCGCCCCAGACCAACCATCGCGACGACGAGTGGGGCGGGTCGTTCGAGAACCGCATCCGCTTTCCCGTGGAGATCGTGCGCCGCACGCGCGAAGCCCTCGGGCCCAGGTCCATCATCATCTTCCGCCTTTCGATGCTCGATCTCGTCGAGGGCGGCAGCACATGGGACGAGGTGGTCACGCTCGCCAAGGCGATCGAAGCGGCAGGGGCGACGCTGATCAACACGGGCATCGGCTGGCACGAGGCGCGCATCCCGACCATCGCGACGATGGTCCCGCGCGCCGCGTTCTCGTGGGTCACGCGCCGGCTGAAGGGCCAGGTGACGATCCCGCTCATCGCGACCAACCGCATCAACGATCCCGCGACCGGCGAGGCCGTGCTCGCGCGCGGCGACGCCGACATGGTGTCCATGGCGCGGCCCTTCCTCGCCGATCCCGATTTCGTGAACAAGGCCGCGCATGGGCGCGCCGACGAGATCAACACCTGCATCGGCTGCAACCAGGCGTGCCTCGACCAGATCTTCGCGCGCGACATCGCGTCCTGCCTCGTCAATCCGTATGCGTGTCACGAGACGGTGCTGAAAGCGCCCCCGCCTTCGCAGCCCAAGCGCGTCGCGGTGGTAGGCGCAGGACCCGCGGGCCTCGCGGCCGCGACGACGGCCGCGGAGCGCGGACACGCGGTCACGCTGTTCGATGCGGCGGGCGACGTCGGCGGTCAGTTCAACCTCGCGCGCCGCATTCCGGGCAAGGAAGAGTTCGCGGAGACGCTGCGCTACTTCCGCGCGCGCATCGCGAAGCTCGGCGTCACGCTCGCGCTGGGCAAGCGCGTGCAGGCGGAAGACCTGGCGGGCTTCGATCACGTGATCGTCGCCACCGGCATCGTGCCGCGCGTGCCGCGCATCCCCGGCATCGATCATCCCAAGGTCGTAAGCTACGTGGATGTCGTCGAGGGACGCAAGACGGCCGGGCGCGCGGTCGCGATCGTGGGCGCGGGGGGCATCGGCTTCGACGTCGCGGAGCTGCTCACGGCGGGAGAGGCACCCGACGGTCACGCGAGCGATGGCGCCGCGAACGATCCCGCGATCGCCGCATTCAGCAGCGAGTGGGGCATCGACAAGGGCTACGCAGCGCGCGGTGGCCTCATGCCGCCCAATGAACCGGCGGTCGCGCGCAAGGTGTGGCTCCTGCAGCGCAAGACGACGAAGGTGGGCGCGGGCCTCGCCAAGACCACGGGATGGATCCGCCGCGCGGTGCTGAAGCAGCGCGGGGTCACGATGATCGCAGGCGTGGAGTACGTGCGCATCGACGACCACGGGCTCCACGTGACGGTCGACGGCAAGCCCGGGATGCTCGCGGTCGACACGATCGTGATATGCGCGGGCCAGGAGCCGCGGCGCGACGTGGTCGACGGCCTCGCCGCAAAGGGCATACCCCATTCGGTGATCGGCGGTGCCGACGTGGCAATGGAGCTCGACGCGCGCCGCGCGATCGCACAAGGCACGAAGGTTGCTTTGAGCCTCTAGTTCTACAAATACCAGGGGGCTCGACGATGTGCGGACTGTGCGGTGATCTCAATCACGACGACGGTATCTCCCGTCGCCGTTTTCTCGGAACCGGCGCGGCTGCGCTCGCAGCATGGAGCGGCCTGGCACGCGCCGCCGATCCGCCGAAAGCCGGCGCCCCCAACGCGATCGCGCCCACGGACGCCTTGAAGCGCATCATGGACGGCAACGCACGCTACGTCGCCAATACGCCCAACGAGAAGGACTTCTCGGCCGGACGCGCGGCGCGCGCGCAGGGGCAGTATCCGATCGCCGGCATCCTCTCGTGCGCGGACTCGCGCGTGGCGCCAGAGCTCGTGTTCGACCAGGCTCCAGGCGAGCTCTTCGTCGTGCGCGTGGCGGGCAACATCGTCACGACCGACCTCCTCGCATCCCTGGAGTACGGCGTGCAGTTCCTGGGCACGCCGCTCATCCTCGTGCTCGGCCACTCGTCGTGCGGCGCGGTGGACGCGGCCATCAAGGTCGTCAAGACCAAGGCCGTGCTGCCGGGTCATCTTCCCGATCTCGTCA
>CAZIZD010000149.1:0-10041 GCA_964543615.1 uncultured Alcaligenaceae bacterium
GCTCGGTCTCGGTGCGCTGGATGAGGTCGCCGATGTAGTAGATGTTCTCGGCCTTGAGGCAGTTGGCCGAACGCACCGTGAGCTCCAGGTCGTCGACCGGGCGCAGGAGGATCGGGTCGACCTGCGGCGCGGAGCGCTCCGCGGCCGGCGTGTCCGTGCCCTTGAGGTCGGCGAACACCGACAGCTGCTCGACCAGCACCGACGCCGCGTAGCGCACCGCCTGCTCGGGCTCGACCACGCCGTTCGTCTCGATGTCGAGGACGAGCTTGTCCAGGTCCGTGCGCTGCTCGACGCGGGCCGACTCGACCGCGTAGCTCACGCGGCGGACCGGGGAGAACGAGGCGTCGAGCAGGATGCTGCCGATCGTGCGGCCGCCATCCGGCTTCACGCGCGCGGTCGCGGGCTGGTAGCCGCGGCCCTTCTCGACGCGGATCTCCATCTCGAGCTTGCCACCCGCCGTGAGATGCGCGATCACGTGGTCGGGATTGATGATCTCGACGTCGTGGTTCGGCTCGATGTCGGCTGCCGTGACCACGCCCTCGCCTGACTTCGCGAGACGAAGCATCACGTGGTCGCGGTTGTGCAGCTTGAGCACCACGCCCTTCAGGTTGAGCAGGACGTCGACGACGTCTTCCTGCACGCCGTCGAGTGCCGAGTACTCGTGCAGCACGCCGGTGATCTTCACTTCCGTCGGCGCGTAGCCGGGCATGGACGACAGCAGGACGCGGCGAAGCGCGTTGCCGAGCGTATGGCCGTAGCCGCGCTCGAACGGCTCCATCACGACCTTCGCGTGAAACGGCGAGGTCGACTGCACATCGATGATGCGGGGCTTCAAGAGGACGTTGCTCTGCATGTTTACCTTTATGGGTTGTTGGGAACCCAAACAACAAAGTGTCGGTCGCTGCGCGACCGACATTCAACCTGACCGACGGTCGCTTACTTCGAATACAACTCCACGACCAACGATTCGTTGATGTCCTGGCCGAACTCCGAGCGCTCGGGCGCACCCTTGTAGGTGCCCGTCATCTTCTTGGGGTCGACCTCGACCCACGACGGGAAGCCGACCTTCTCGGCGAGCTGCAGGGAATCCTGGATGCGCAGCTGGTTCTTCGAGCGATCGGCGATCGACACGACGTCGCCCGCGCGAAGCGTGGCCGACGGGACGTTCTGGCGCGTGCCGTTGACGAGAATCGCGCCGTGGCTCACGAGCTGGCGGGCCTCCGCACGGGTGCTGCCGAAGCCCATGCGATAGACGGCGTTGTCGAGCCGCGACTCGAGCAGCTGCAGGAGGTTGGTGCCGGTCGAGCCCTTCCGGCGCGCGGCCTCCGCGAAGTAACGGCGGAACTGGCGCTCGAGCACGCCGTACATGCGGCGCAGCTTCTGCTTCTCACGCAGCTGGTTGCCGAAGTCGGATTGGCGCATGCCGGACTTCGCGCCGTGTTGACCGGGCTTCACTTCCAGCTTGCACTTGGAGTCGAGCGATCGACGCGCGCTTTTCAGGAAAAGGTCGGTGCCTTCCCGTCGCGCCAGCTTGCATTTGGGTCCGATATAGCGGGCCATTGCTATCCTAAGTGTTCAGTAAATTGTTAGATGCGCCGGCGCTTCGGCGGGCGGCATCCGTTGTGCGGCACCGGCGTCACGTCGGTGATGCTGCTGATCTTCATGCCGAGCGCGTTCAGCGCGCGAACCGCGCTCTCGCGTCCGGGGCCGGGGCCCTTGATGCGGACTTCGAGGTTCTTCACCCCGCACTCCTGCGCCGCGCGGCCGGCGGCTTCCGCCGCGACCTGCGCCGCGAACGGCGTCGACTTGCGCGAGCCCTTGAATCCGGCTCCACCCGACGTCGCCCACGAAAGCGCGTTGCCCTGGCGATCGGTGATCGTGATGATCGTGTTGTTGAAGGACGCGTGGATGTGCGCGATGCCCTCGGTCACGTTCTTCTTGACCTTCTTGCGCGCGCGGGCCGCGGATGCCTTCTGGGACGGTTGCTGTGCCATCTGTCGATCCTTGTCGAATTACTTCGTCACGCCCTTGGACAGCGCGACGGTGCGGCCCTTCTTCGGACCCTTGCGGGTGCGGGCGTTGGTGCGGGTGCGCTGGCCGCGCACGGGCAGGCCCTTGCGATGACGCGAGCCGCGGTAGCACCCGAGGTCCATCAGGCGCTTGATGCTCATGGTGACTTCGCGGCGTAGGTCGCCTTCGACCGTGAACTTGCCCACCTGCTCGCGGATCTTGTCCATTTCGCTGTCGGAAAGGTCCTTGATCTTGGTGTTCGGCTGGATGCCGGTCGCCGTGAGGATCGCCTTCGCGCGCGCGGGTCCGATGCCGTAGATCGCCTGCAGGGCGATGACGGCATGCTGGTGGTTCGGGATGTTGACGCCTGCAATACGTGCCATGAGCTAGACCTTGGAATGTTGGGTGTTTCGTCCGCGCATCAACCCTGCCGCTGCTTGTGGCGCGGGTCGGTGCAGATCACGCGCACGACGCCGTTGCGGCGGATGATCTTGCAGTTGCGGCAGATTTTCTTGACCGATGCCAGTACCTTCATTTCGTTCTCCGATCTTCATCGCGGCCCTGCCGCGCCACCGGAAGCCCCGGCGCCTCTGATCCCTGACTTCTGACCTCTGATACCTGATACCTTTCGCGCCCCTACTTGGCGCGGAAAGTAATGCGTGCCCGCGAAAGGTCGTACGGCGAGACTTCGACCGTGACCTTGTCGCCCGGAAGGATCTTGATGTAATGCATTCGCATCTTTCCGGAGATGTGACCGAGAACGACGTGTCCATTCTCGAGCTTTACGCGAAACGTCGCGTTGGGGAGCATCTCGACCACCTCCCCCTGCATCTGGATCGTGTCTTCTTTCGCCATCAGCGCGTAGGCAGCCCGCCCTTGAAGTTCGCCTTCTTGAGCAGGCTCTCGTACTGTTGCGACATGAGGTAGGCCTGCACCTGGGTCATGAAGTCCATCGTCACGACCACGATGATCAGGAGGGACGTGCCGCCGAAGTAGAACGGGACGTTCTTCCACGCGATCAGGAAGTTCGGGATGAAGCACACGATCACGAGGTAGATCGACCCGAGGAGGGTGAGGCGCAGCGTGATCTTCTCGAGATACTTCGCGGTCTGGTCGCCCGGACGGTAGCCCGGGATGAACGCGCCGCTCTTCTTCAGGTTCTCGGCCGTCTCCTTCGGGTTGTACTGGAGGGCCGTGTAGAAGAAGCAGAAGAAGATGATCGCGCCCGCGTACAGGAGCTCGTGGATCGGCTGGCCGGGGGCGAGCGTGGCCGCGATGTCGCGCAGCCAGATGGTGTTGTCGCCCTGGCCGAACCACTGGGCGATCGTCGCCGGGAACAGGATGATCGACGACGCGAAGATCGGCGGGATCACGCCGGCCATGTTGAGCTTGAGCGGCAGGAACGAGCTCTGGCCCTGGTAGACCTTGTTGCCGACCTGGCGCTTCGCGTAGTTCACGAGGATCTTGCGCACCGCGCGCTCGACGAACACCACGAACGCCGTGACGACGACGACCAGCGCGATGATGCCGAGCACGAGGAGGATCGAGTAAGCGCCCGTGCGCGCCTGCTCGAGCGTCATGGCGATGGCGTTGGGCAAGCCCGCGGCAATGCCCGCGAAGATGATGAGCGATATGCCGTTGCCGAGGCCGCGCTCGGTGATCTGCTCGCCGAGCCACATGAGGAACATCGTGCCCGTCACGAGCGTCACCGCCGAGACGATGCGGAACGTGAGCCCCGGCGTGGTAACGAGCCCGGGCTGCGCCTCGAGCGCGGCGGAGATGGCGAGCGCCTGGAAGAACGCGAGGCCCAGCGTCGCGTAACGCGTGTACTGGGTGATCTTGCGCCGCCCCGCCTCGCCTTCCTTCTTGAGCGCCTCGAGCGAGGGCACGACCACCGTGCACAGCTGCATGATGATCGAGGCCGAGATGTACGGCATGATCCCCAGCGCGAAGATCGAGAAGCGCGACAGCGCGCCGCCCGAGAACACGTTGAAGAGCCCGAGGATGCCGCCCTGCTGCGAGCGGAAGAGCTCGTCGAGCACGGACGCATTGATGCCCGGCACCGGGATATGGGTCCCGATCCGGTAGACAATGAGCGCGCCGAGCAGGAACCACAGCCGGCGCTTCAAATCGCCGTACTTGGGTCCGCTCTTCAGTGCCGGATTTGCTGTTGCCACGTAGCCTTCTTTCCGTCCCCGTCCGTCAAGCGACGCTGCCGCCGGCGGCTTCGATGGCCGCCTTGGCGCCCTTGGTGGCGAGCACGCCCGTGAGCTTTACCGCCTTCTCGAGCTTGCCCGTCTTGATCACCTTCACCGTCTTGGCGCCCGCGTGCACGAGGCCCGCGGCCTTGAGCGCGAGGATGTCGATCTCGCTCACCGGAAGCTTGGCGAGGTCGGACAGGCGCACTTCGGCGGTGTCGTTCTTGCTCCGCGACACGAAGCCGCGCTTGGGAAGCCGGCGCTGCAGGGGCATCTGGCCGCCTTCGAAGCCGACCTTGTGGAAGCCGCCCGAGCGGGACTTCTGGCCCTTGTGGCCGCGACCGGCCGTCTTGCCGAGACCCGAGCCGATGCCGCGACCCACGCGGCGGCGGTTCTTCTTGCTGCCCTCGGCGGGCTTGATCGTGTTGAGTCGCATAGCTCTCTCTTGTCTGCCCGGCGCTTACTGCTCGACGACGCGGAGCAGGTAGCTCACCTTGTTGATCATGCCGCGCGTCGACGGCGTGTCGACGACCTCGACCGTGTGGTTGGTCCACTTGAGGCCGAGGCCACGCACCGTGGCCACGTGGTCCTCGCGGCAACGCGCGATGCCCTTGGCGAGCGTCACCTTGATCTTCTTTGCGTCGGCCACGTCAGGCTCCCAGGATCTCTTCGACCGTCTTGCCGCGCTTGGCCGCGATTTCCGACGGCGCGCTGCAGTTCTGCAGCGCATTGAGCGTGGCGCGCACGAGGTTGTACGGATTGGTGGAGCCGTGGCACTTGGCGAGCACGTTGGTCACGCCGACGACTTCGCACACGGCGCGCATCGGGCCGCCGGCGATCACGCCGGTGCCGTCCGCGGCGGGCTGCATGAACACCTTGGTCGCGCCGTGGCGGCCTTCGACCGGATGATGCAGCGTGCCCTTCTTGAGGCTGACCTTCACCATCTTGCGGCGGGCTTCCTCCATGGCCTTCTGCACGGCCACGGGGACTTCCTTCGCCTTGCCCTTGCCGATGCCGATGCGGCCGTCGCCGTCGCCTACGACCGTGAGCGCGGCAAAGCCCAGGATCCGGCCGCCCTTCACCACCTTGGTGACGCGGTTGATCCCGATCATCTTCTCGCGCAGACCGTCGCCGCGATCGTCCTGCTGCTGTTGCCTTCTGTCCTGACGTTGCTGGGCCATGAGCTTTGCCTTAGAACTTGAGGCCGCCGGCGCGCGCGGCTTCCGCGAGCGCCTTCACACGGCCATGGAACCGGAATCCGGAACGGTCGAACGCGACGCTCTCGATGCCGAGCGACTTGGCCTTCTCCGCGATGCGCTTGCCAACGGCCTCGGCCGCGGCCTTGTTGCCGCCGTTCTTGATGTCCTTGCGCAGGTCCGGCTCGACCGTCGACGCGCTTGCGAGCACGCGATCGCCCTCGGCCGCGATGATCTGCGCGTAGATGTGGCTGTTGCTGCGCAAGACCACGAGGCGCGTCGCGCGCTGCTGCGCGATGCGGATGCGCGTCTGCTTGGCGCGGCGGTTGCGGGCTTCCTTCTTGGTTTCCATGATCGCCCTTACTTCTTCTTGGTTTCTTTGATCACGACGCGCTCGTCGGCGTAGCGCACGCCCTTGCCCTTGTAGGGCTCGGGCGGACGGTAGGCGCGGATCTCCGCGGCGACCTGTCCGACGGCCTGCTTGTCGATGCCCTTGACCAGGATCTCCGTCTGCTGCGGCGTCTCGGCCTTCACGCCCTTCGGCATGGTGTGCACGACCGGGTGCGAGAAGCCGAGCGAGAGGTTGAGCTTGTCGCCCGCGACCTGCGCGCGATAGCCGACGCCGACCAGCGTGAGCTTCTTGGAATACCCTTCCGTGACGCCCTTCACCATGTTCGCGACCAGCGCGCGCATCGTGCCCTGCATGGCGCGCGCCTCGTCGCTGGCGGCCTTGAACACGAGGCTCTCGCCGTCCTTCTCGATGGTGATCGTCTCGCCGTACTGGCGCGACAGCTCGCCCAGCGGGCCCTTGACCTTGATCTCGCCGTTGGCCAGGGTCACCTCGACCTTGGGCGGCAGCTTGACCGGGTTATTACCGATTCGGGACATGTTGCTTCCTTACGCGACGATGCAGAGCACTTCGCCGCCGACGCCGGTGGCGCGCGCCTTGCGGTCGGTCATCACGCCGTGCGACGTCGACACGATGGCAATGCCAAGGCCGTTCATCACGCGCGGGATGTCGTCCTTGCTCTTGTAGATGCGCAGGCCGGGCTTGGAGACGCGCTCGAGCTTCTCGATGACCGGACGGCCGGCGTAATAGCGCAGCGCGATCTCGAGCTGCGGCTTTGCTTCCTCGCCGCCGACCTTGAAGCCGTCGATGTAGCCCTCGTCCTGGAGGACCTTGGCGATGGCGATCTTCACTTTGGAAGAGGGCATCGCGACGGTGGCCTTCTCGGTCATCTGCGCATTGCGGATGCGCGTCAGCATGTCGGCGATGGGATCTGTCATGTTCATTCGATGAGCCCCTCAGTTTCCAATCACCAGCTGGCCTTCACGATGCCCGGCACCTCGCCGCGCATCGCGAACTCGCGAAGCTTGTTGCGGCCGAGGCCGAACTTGCTGTAAACACCGCGCGGACGTCCCGTCAGCGCGCAGCGGTTGCGCACGCGCGTGGGATTGGAGTTGCGCGGGAGCGCCTGCAGCTTGAGGCGCGCCTCGTAGCGCGTCTCGTCGGAAGCCTTGGGGTCGTCGATGATCGCCTGCAGCGCATCGCGCTTCTTGGCGAACTTGATGACGAGCTTCTTGCGCTTCTCGTTGCGGTTGATGAGTGCCAGCTTGGACATGACGTGTACGTCCTAGTTCTTGAACGGGAAACGGAACGCGGAGAGCAACGCCTTGGCTTCGTCGTCGTTCTTCGCGGTCGTCGTGATCGAGATGTTCATCCCGCGGATCGCGTCGATCTTGTCGTACTCGATCTCGGGGAAGATGATCTGTTCCTTGACGCCGATGTTGTAGTTGCCGCGGCCGTCGAACGCGCGGCTGCTGATGCCGCGGAAGTCGCGCACGCGGGGGAGCGCGATCGTCACGAAGCGGTCGAGGAACTCGTACATGCGCTCCTGGCGCAGCGTCACCATGCAGCCGATCGGGTAGCCCTCGCGGATCTTGAAGCCCGCGATGGCCTTGCGGGCCTTGGTGACCACCGGCTTCTGCCCGGCGATCTTCTGCATGTCGGCCACGGCGTTGTCCAGGATCTTCTTGTCGCCGGTCGCCTCGCCCACGCCCATGTTGAGCGTGATCTTGGTGATGCGGGGCACCTCCATCGGCGACTTGTAGCCGAACTGCTTCATGAGCGCCGGCGCGATTTCCTTCTTGTAAACCTCTTTCAAGCGGGCCATGTCCGGTCCTTTAGACGATCTGCTCGCCGTTGCTCTTGTAGAAACGCACCTTGCGGCCGTCCTCGAGATGCTTGACCCCGATGCGATCCGCCTTCTTGGTCACCGGGTTGTAGATCGCGACATTGCTGACGTCGATCGGCATTTCCTTGGTGACGATGCCGCCCGGCTGGTTCTTCATCGGGTTGGGCTTCATGTGCTTTTTCACGGTGTTGATGCCGTTCACGATCACGTGGCCGGCATCGACGATGCGCGACACGTCGCCACGCTTGCCCTTGTCGCGGCCGGCGATGACGACGACGTTGTCGCCCTTCTTGATCTTGCTCATTTGCGATAGCTCCGCGCGCTTGTTGGCGTTGACGGTCGTTACAGCACTTCGGGCGCCAGCGAGACGATCTTCATGAACCGCTCGGTCCGCAACTCGCGCGTGACCGGCCCGAAGATGCGCGTGCCGATCGGCTCGAGCTTCGGGTTGAGCAGCACGGCGGCGTTGGTGTCGAAGCGGATCAGCGCGCCGTCGGCGCGGCGAACGCCCTTGCGGGTGCGCACCACGACGGCGTTGTAGATCTCGCCCTTCTTCACGCGGCCGCGCGGGGCGGCGTCCTTCACGGACACCTTGATCACGTCACCGATGTGGGCGTAGCGGCGCTTGCTGCCGCCGAGCACCTTGATACACATCACCGAACGCGCGCCCGTGTTATCGGCGACGTCCAGCACCGACTGCATCTGGATCATTTTTCCTTGTCTCCAACTTAACCCGCCCGAAAAGCGACTTCGCGACGGCGGCCAGTTTTGGATCCCGCTCGAAGGGGTCCGCTAGGCGGGCCCGGGGAATCCGAAATTATGGCAGGGTTTCCCCGGTTCTGCAAGTCACCGCCGGCCTAGGGCAGGGGCCTTCGGCCCGACGGGATGGCGCGGCGGGCTGCAAGCCCAGCCTGCAGGCGAATCAGACGGCCTGGGCCTTCTCGAGCACCTGCGACACGCGGAACGCCTTGGTCTTGGAGAGCTTGCGGGTCGCGGAGATCTCGACCAGGTCGCCCATCTTGGCCTCGCCGTTCTCGTCGTGCGCGTGGAACTTGCGCGACTGCATCACGATCTTGCCGTACAGCGGGTGCTTCACCCGGCGCTCGACCAGGACCGTGACGGTCTTGCTCATCTTGTCGCTGACGACGCGGCCGACGAACGTCTGCACCAGCGCCTTGCGCGGCGCTGCGGCCGTTTCGGTCTTCGCTTGTTCTTCAGCCATTACTTGGCCTCGCTATTCTTCTGGTGGATCAGCGTGCGCACGCGGGCAATCCCGCGACGGACGCTGCGCAGCTTGGAGTTGTTGGTGAGCTGCTGCGTCGCCGCCTGCATGCGCAGGCCGAACTGCTCCTTCAGCAGCGCCTCGAGCTCTGTTTGCAGCTCGGCCGGGGACTTGCCGGCGAGCGCCTTCTTCGCTTCGGTCGTCTTCATGGTCACTGTCCGATGAGGCGATGCACGAACGTCGTCTTGATCGGGAGCTTGGCCGACGCGAGCGCGAACGCCTCGCGCGCCAGGGCTTCCTCGACGCCGTCCATCTCGTAGAGCACCTTGCCGGGCACGATCTCGGCCACGTAGTACTCCGGGCTGCCCTTGCCGTTGCCCATGCGGACTTCGGCAGGCTTACGCGAGATGGGCTTGTCCGGGAAGATGCGGATCCAGATGCGGCCGCCGCGCTTGATGTGACGCGTCATGGCGCGGCGCGCAGCTTCGATCTGGCGCGCCGTGAGGCGGCCGCGGCCGACGGCCTTGAGGCCGAACTCGCCGAAGCTCACCTTGTTGCCGACGGTCGCAACGCCCTTGTTGCGGCCCTTCTGCTCCTTGCGGTACTTCCTTCTAGCTGGCTGCAGCATTCTTCGCTCCTGCTCCCGAACGGCGCGGCGGGCGCTTCGGTTGTTCCGGTGCCGGGGCGGGCGCCTGGGCCGGCTCGGCGTTGTGCGCCATCACCTCACCCTTGAACACCCACACCTTGATGCCGATGACGCCGTATGTCGTGCGCGCCTCGGCGAACCCGTAGTCGATGTCGGCGCGCAGCGTGTGGAGCGGCACGCGGCCTTCGCGGTACCACTCGCGACGGGCGATTTCCGCGCCGTTGAGACGGCCGGACGACATCACCTTGATACCCTGCGCGCCGAGCCGCATGGCGTTCTGCATGGCGCGCTTCATCGCGCGGCGGAACATGATGCGCTTCTCGAGCTGCTGCGCGATCGAGTCGGCGATGAGCTGCGCGTCGATCTCGGGCTTCCTGATCTCCTCGATGTTGAGGCCGACGTCGCCGCCCATCATCTTGCGCAGGTCGCCGCGCAGCGTCTCGATGTCCTCACCCTTCTTGCCGATGACGACGCCGGGACGCGCGCTGTGGATCGTGATGCGCGCGTTCTTGGCGGGACGCTCGATCGTGACCTTCGACACGGAGGCGTGCGACAGCTTCTTGCCCAGGTACTC
>CAZIZD010000150.1:0-2288 GCA_964543615.1 uncultured Alcaligenaceae bacterium
GTCCGGCGCGCGCACCTGCTGCATCACCTTGCGGATCAGCATGTCCGCCGTCTGTCCCTCGGCGAGCGCCTCGTACGACAGCACCAGGCGATGGCGCATCACGTCGGGCACGATGTCGGTCACGTCCTCGGGCAGCACGTAGGTGCGGCCGCGCAGGAACGCGAGCGCCTTGGCGCCCTCGATCATGTGGATCGTCGCGCGCGGGCTCGCGCCGAACGTGAGGAAGCGCCCGAAGTCCTTGAGGCCGAAGCGGTCCGGCTCGCGCGTGGCCGCGACGAGGCGCACCGCGTAGTTGATGAGGTTGGGATCGACGTAGACGCGGCGGCACTCCTTCTGCAGGTCCGCGAGCTGTTCCGTCGACGCGACCGCGGAGACGTCGATCGGCTCGCCGGTCACGCGCTGCACGATCACGAACTCCTCTTCCTCGGTGGGATAGCCCACGAGGACCTTCATCATGAAGCGGTCCACCTGCGCCTCGGGCAACGGGTACGTGCCCTCGGTCTCGATCGGATTCTGCGTGGCCATGACCAGGAACGGCTGCGGCACGAAGTGCGTCTCGCCGGCGATGGTGACCTGGTACTCCTGCATGACCTCGAGCAGCGCGCTCTGCACCTTGGCGGGCGCGCGGTTGATTTCGTCCGCGAGCAGGAGGTGGCAGAAGACCGGACCGAGCGAGGTCGCGAAATCCCCGGTCTTCTGGTTGTAGATGCGCGTGCCCACGAGATCGGCCGGCACGAGATCCGGCGTGAACTGGATGCGCTTGAACTGTCCGCGCACGGCTCGCGCGAGCGTCTTGACCGTCAGCGTCTTGGCGAGCCCCGGCACGCCTTCCACCAGCAGGTGCCCCTGCGCGAGAATCGCCACCAGCACGCGCTCCAGGAAGTGATCCTGGCCGACCACGACCTTCTTCACCTCGTAGAGGATGCGCTCCATCAGGGTGGCGACTTCGCCCCCGTTCGTGTCACGGATGTCCATGCGTTGTGTTTTCGAGTGATCCGGTTAGAAAGGCGACATGCCCACGGCGGCCGCCGCGTTCTCGATCGGAACCGCAAATCCGATGCCGATGAACACGCGCTGGCTGGTGGGATTGAGGATGCCCGTGACGATGCCGACGACCTCGCCGTCGGCCGTGACCAGCGGCCCGCCCGAGTTGCCGGGGTTGGCCGCCGCGTCGAACTGGATGAGATTGGTGAGGATGCGCTTGCCCTCTGGCGAGTGGTACTCGCGCTTCAGACCCGACACCACGCCCGCGGACGCGGAAGGTCCGATGCCGAACGGAAAGCCCACCGCCACCACCTGGTCGCCCACCTGAAGATCGGCGGTCGAGCGCAGCGTCGCCGCCACGAGGTCGTCGGGGATCGACTTGGCCTGCAGCACCGCGAGATCGTGCTCGGGACGCGCGCCGATGATGGTGGCCTCGGCTTCCATGCCGTCGAAGAACCGCACCTTGATCTTCTCGGCGCCCAGCACGACGTGCAGGTTGGTGAGGATCACGCCCTTGTCGACGATCACCACGCCGGTGCCGATGCCCGTGCTGCGGTAGCCGGGGAAGCCGCCGTCGTCCTTGCGGGCGCTCTTGGGATCCTTGTCGAGATCCTTGTGCGGATCCTTGTCCTTGGCGGCGTCCTTCGACTTGGGATCGGAGCCCTTGGGAACGCCGCCGTCGTCGCGCCCGGCCTTGTCCTTGGCCGCCAGCTTCTCCTTCGCCGCAGGCTTCCCCTTGTCCTGATCCTTGCTCTGCTCCTTACCCTTCTGCGCGCCGGACTTGTCGTCGGCCTTGCCCTTGCCCTTCTCGCCATCCTTGTCCTCGTCGTCGCCCTTGTCGAGGCCGTAGCCCATGACGCGCACGACCGAAGGTGCGATGGCGGCCACGGCCTTGGTCGACATCGACGGCAGGTTGGTGTTCTCGAGCGTGTGCAGGACGGCCTTGTCGATGTCCTTCTGCGTGAGCTCCTGCGGGACGGGACGCGTCTTGCCGTACATGAACACCAGCGCAACGGCAAAGAGCGCACCGGCGGCAAGGAGGATCGGCTGCTCGAAACGGCGATAGAACCGCTTCGAGCGCGAAGCGGGGACGGCGGGTGCGGGCGCAGCCTGTGCGGCGCCCTCGGGCGCGGCCTCGGCCGTCTCGGTCGGCGTGCCGATCTTGCGCGAGCGATTGGAACTGCTGTAGAGCGCGACCTTCTTCATCGATCACCGGGCGCCGGGGGAGAAGCGTCCGGCAAAGTTAACACGCGGGGGCCTTGCGCGCACAGTACCCTGCGCACGGCGTCATGGCTGTAGGCACC
>CAZIZD010000150.1:2298-9842 GCA_964543615.1 uncultured Alcaligenaceae bacterium
GGCTAAGTTCCGTCAGCGGTTTCTCGCATGCTTGGACGCAAGCCGCTCGTTCCCCCGCTTGTAGCTCCCCGTGACCTTCGCCATCGCCGTCTGCTGTCCGTCGGGAGGCATCCCCGCGATCCGCGCCTCGAATGCGCGCGCGGCGCCCCCGCGCAGCACCGTGACCTCACGACCGCCACGGGTAATGGTCACGTCGCCCGACTTGTGCAGGCGCCACGCGAATCCGAGATCGCCCGTCGCCTCCGAAGCGGGCCGCGCTCGCGTCGATTCGAAGGCTGGAGCGTCGTCGGCCGGCCCTTGCGCAGGCCTAGTAGGGCGTCCCATCTTTGCGGAAGTAGTGCCACTTCCCGTCGGGTCCGAGCTTCGCCGCGAGGTCGTCGTCGGGATACTCGACGCTGTCGCCGGGGGTACGGTCGCCGACCTCGAGGAACTCGACCACGTCGGGGCCCGGGTTGACGAGATGATGGGCGTCGCCGCTTCCCGCGGGGAACCCGGCGCACATGCCCGGCGCAAGCTCGGTCTCGCCGCCGTCGGTGACGAGCACCGGGTTGCCACGCAGGATGTAGATGAATTCGTCCTGCTTGCTGTGATGGTGCCGCATCGACGACACGCATCCCGGCGCAAGACGGGTGAGATTCACGCCGAAGTTCGTGAGGCCGAAGAGGTCGCCCAACGGCCGCTTGTCCCGCCCCGCAACACGCGCCGCGTAGGGCTGCGGGTACCCGGTGGCCTTGGCGCGCAGAGGGGCATCGGAGGTGGCGATCGCAACGGCAGGCTCAGGCGCGGACGACATGAAAGCCTCCTTTGGCGCGGGTAGAATCGCAGAGTCTAGCAAGGAGGGGAGACTGCATGAAGATCGAGGAAATCCGGGCCGACCGGCTCGACAGCGGCGGCACCACCATCGCCATCGACAGGCTCGCGGGCAAGTCGATGCCGTGGTCGAACGCGTTCCCGACAACGGACACCGAGCTGCACTTCCACGCGATCGCGAATTTCGTCCGCACGTTCGATTTCCGCCCGGGCGACAAGCTCGTCTTTCTCACCGACAAGCTGCTCGACCCTCGCGTGGTCGCGGCGATCACCGGCCTCGCCAACGCGCAGGGCGTGCGCGGGATCGAGGTGAAGATGCCCACGACCAACATCCTGGAGATCCCGGACGAGGTGAAGCCCATCCTCGAGCAGGCAACCTTCGTCGTGTCGTCGTGGTTTTGCTCAGCGCCCAGTCCCTACTGCATCGACCTCCGCCGCCGCCTCGGGCAGCGCTGGGTCAAGATCACGTTCTTCCGCAACCTCGATCTCCTGCACACGGCGCAGGCGCGCTTCCCGACCGAGCTCGTGGGCGAGCTCGTGCGCGCGACCGCCGCGCGCATTCCGCGCAACACCGATTACGTTCTCTCGTTCACCGACCGCCGCGGCAGCGACCTCACCATCCCGCTCACGCAGCGAATGAGCGATCGCAATCTCAACACCAATCGCTGGCGCGGCGAGATGTTCGCGTCGAATCCCGGCGCCTACGTGCACTACTTGCCCACGCACGGACCCAACCTCTACGAGCCGGGCCCGATGCTCGACGATCCGACGCAGCATCGATCGGTGGCGGTGACGGGCACGATCTATCCGCAGTGGGCCGTGGGCTTCGAGAAGCCCTTCGCCGAGCGCATCGGCGTGCGCTTCGAGGACAACGCCGTGGTCGAGGTTACCGGGGCATCGCCCGATGCCGTGCTGCTGCGCGAGATGCTCGTGGGCGGCGCGCTGATCGAGCTCGGATGCGGCTTCAATCCCAAGTGGCCGCGTCACCAGATCTATCCTGCGGGCTCGAATGCGCCCGGCGCCCTGCATTTCGGCATCGACCTCGCCAAGCCGTCGGACTACATCAAGAAGGTCATGCCCAACTGGGAAGAGCCGCCCGTGCACATGGACATCGTGACGTTCGACAGCACGGTCGACGCGGGCAGTGGACGCCTCGTCACCGACGGCTTCCTCGAGGCGCTGCGCGACCCCAAGGTGGCGGAGATGGCCTCGCGCTACGGCGATCCGGTCGACCTGCTGGAGAGCTGGCCGGATTGACGGAGCGCCGCACGTGGCGCTCTTCCTCGGGCCGCGCGACATCGCCCGTCTGTTCGAGAGCGGCGCCGTCACGCCGGGCGATTGCGTCGACGCGGTCGAGACGTCTTTCCTCGAGCAGGGGCAAGGCGACGTGGGCGTGCTCCCGCGCGCGATCCTCACCGCCGATGGCGCGGCACCGACGCCGCGCTCGCGTGCGCTCAAGCTGTCGGCGTCCTACATGCGCGGCTCGAAGGCAATGGGCGCGTCGATCTACTCCACGCACTTCCGTCCCGGCGAGGTCGACATGTGGATCGCGGTGTTCTCGGGCGAGACCGGGCGCATGGACGGCGTCCTGTGCGGCAAGTCGCTGTCGCTTTGGAAGACCGGCGCCACCGCGGCGGTGGCCACGCGCCATCTCGCGCGCGAGGATGCCGCCGTCGCGGCCATCGTGGGCACGGGACGTTACGCACTCACGCAACTGCGCTGCCTCGCTGCAACGCGCACATTGCGCGAGGTGCGCTGCGCGAGCCGTGACGCCGCACGGCGCGAGGCGTTCGCGAACGCAGCGCGCGCCGCCCTCCCCGGCCTTGCGATCCGAAGCGTGTCGTCGGCGCGCGAGGCCGTGCGCGATGCCGGCATCGTCACCACGATCACGACCTCGGCGACACCGGTGGTGGAAGGCGCATGGCTCGCGCCGGGCTCGCACTGCAACGCAATGGGCCAGCATGCGCCTGCGACGCGCGAGCTCGACACCGCGGCCATCCGCGATGCCGCCGTGTTCGTCGATGCGCGCGAGCAGGCCTTCGCCGAGAAGGGCGAGATCCTGATCCCGATTGCGGAAGGCGCGATCGCGCGCGAGCACGTGCGCGGCGAGCTGGGCGAAGTCGTCGCCGGCCGCGTCGCAGGACGCACGTCGCGCGAACAGCGCACCGTGTTCTGCTCCGGCGGCACGGCGCTCGAATACATGACCCTGTGCGCGATGCTGATCGCCAAGGCGCGCGACTCGGGGATCGGACAACTTCTGGACGATGGAGGCAACGAATGACGAGGACGTGGCGCGCACTATGCGCGTTGATCGTAATGGGGATGGCGGCGATCGCAGCCGCGCAGGACTATCCGGCGAAGCCGATCCGGCTCGTGGTGCCGCAGCCTGCGGGCGGTCCCACCGACATCGTCGCGCGCCTGGTCGCGCAGAAGCTCTCCGAGCGGCTTGGCCAGCAGGTGATCGTCGACAACCGTCCCGGCGCCGGCAGCAACATCGGCACCGAGCTCGTCGCGAAGGCGCCGAAGGACGGCTACACGCTGGTCGTCGGCACCGTGCAGCACATCGTCAATCCGTTCCTGTTTCCGGCGCTGCCCTTCGATGCGGTGAAGGACTTCACGCCGGTCACGCTGATGACCAAGGCGTACATCGTGCTCGACGTGAACCCGGAGGTTCCGGTGCAGAACGTGAAGGAGCTGATCGCGTACGCCAAGTCGAAGCCCGGTGGCATCGCGTGGGCCTCTGCCGGCAACGGCAGCACGTCGCATCTCGCGCTCGAGCTCTTCAAGGTGGAGACCGGTGTGCCCGCCACGCACGTGCCGTACAAGGGGACGCCGCCCGCGCTCAACGATCTCATCGGCGGGCGCGTGCAGGCGATGTTCGACGGCGTGGTCACGTCCCTGCCGCAGATCAAGGCGGGCAAGGTGAAGCCGCTCGCGGTCGCGAGCAGCACGCGCTCGCCGCTCCTGCCCGAGGTGCCCACCATGGCCGAGGCCGGCGTCGCGGGCTACGAGACCGTCGGGCTTGCCGCGATCCTCGCGCCCTCGGGCACGCCGCCGGCGATCGTCGACAAGCTCTATCGCGAGATCGCCGCGATCCTGAGGATGCCCGAAGTGAAGACCCAGTTGGAGCAGATGGGGCTCGAGGTGGTGGCGAGCTCGCCGACGGAGTTCGCCGCGTACATCGATGGCGAATCGAAGAAGTGGGGCACGCTCATCAAGGACGCGAAGATCACGATCGATTGAGTCTCGGGCACCGGGACGGGTTCGATGCACCCTGAACACGCCTCGCATCAACCCCTGCGCGGTTGGGCGAGACGACGAGTTGGGCAACGGGTGAAGCCGGGCCCGCAAAAGTACCACTCCGCGTCGACGTACGCCAAGCGTGTCGGCGGATCCGCGAATCGCGACGACCGCGCAGCGTCGTGCAGACACCCGCGATGCGCGGCGCCTTCGCGACAGCCTGCCGGGTGCTAACATGAAGCTGGTGAGTTCCGCATGCCTCGCCATCGCTTGAGCGCAGAGCAATGCCCTCGAAGAAAACCCCCACAGCACCGAAGCCGGCCGCACGCCGCGCACCGGCCGCGACCCGAAGCAGCGCCGAGCTCCAGGACTACAAGGACTTCTACGGTGGACTCATCCGCCTCCACGTGCTGCACCACGCAGCGAAAGGTCCCGTGTTCGGCCTGTGGCTGATCGAGGAGCTGCGCCACCACGGGTACCGCGTCGGTCCAGGCAAGCTGTATCCGCTGCTGCACTCGCTGGAGCGTCGCGGACTGCTGCGCTCGGAGGTGTCCGGGCGCGGGCGTTCATCCCGCCGGCTTTACGTGGCGACCCGCCTCGGGCGCTCGACGCTCTCCCGGGCAAAGGAGAAGGTGCGGGAACTCTTCGGCGAGATTTTCGAAGAGCGCACCTAGCCCGCTCCTGCACGGCTCCCAAGCCGCGCGCCCCCGCCCGCAGCAGGGTGTCGTCCGCACCATCGGGGCAAGTGCATGCCGCGTTGGATGGACGCGCCCTCGTTCCTTGATCGCCGTCAACGGCCCCGACCCCGCCGGCGCGTAATTTGTCGATATTCGATATCGAATTCCGATATCAAGCTACCGGACTGAATCGCCCTCTCGCAGCCTCCTTGCCTGGGTGCCAACGTCGCGGACAATTGGGAGAAGAACAATGCATGCCAAGTCGAAGATCTGCCTCGCGCTCGCCGCGGCCCCGTTCCTGTTCGCAGCCCCCCTGCTAGCGCAGGCACCCGCCAACACGCTGACGGTCGCCAAAGCCGCGACCGCCCCGGTCATGGACGGCAACGCCAACGATCCCGCCTGGGCGGCGGCGCAGCCGATCACCGTCAAGGCGAGCGGCGGCGCCAACTTCAAGAACGGCGAGACCACGGCCACGCTCAAGGCGGTGACTTCCGGCGACATGATCTACTTCCTGATCCAGTACGACGATCCCACGCAATCGATGCAGCGCGGTCCGTACAAGAAGCAGGCGGACGGCAGCTGGACCAAGCTCAAGGATCCCAACGACAAGGGTGGCGACGACAACGTCTACTACGAAGACAAGTGGTCGCTCATCTGGAACGTCGGCGACTCCATCGGCGGCTTCAACCAGAACGGGTGCGCCGTGCTCTGTCACGTCGGCGAAGGCAAGCCCTTCGGCAACAAGTACACCGCGAAGGAAGGCGAGATCGGCGACATGTGGCACATGAAGGGCATGCGCAACGGCGTCGTCGGCCAGGTCGACGACCAGTACGTCGATCACACGCGCTACGACAAGGAGAAGTCGCCGAACGCCGGGCGCAAGGGCGACCCGGGCGGACCCGACTACAAGGCCTTCAACCTGGTCGGCGGCAAGCCCGAGTTCATGAACAAGGACGGCAAGGCGGCCAACGCAGGCGGCAGCTACGCCATCGTCGACGGCAACCAGGTGGCCTTCGACGACAGCAAGTTCAAGGCCGGCGACGAAGTCTCGTCGTACATCGTCTACAAGCTGCAGGGCGACCGCGGCGACATCCAGGTCGCCTACAAGTGGGACAACGGCAAGTGGACCTACGAGGTCGCGCGCAAGCTCAAGACGGGCAGCAAGTACGACATCCAGTTCGAGCCGGGCAAGACCCACTACTTCGGCTTCGCGGCGTTCGACAACGCGCAGGTGCGCCACGCGATGGGTTCGGACGCGCTGAAGCTCGTCTTCGCGCCGTAGGCGTCCACAAGACCGAAGGCGGCCGCGCACCTTGCGCGGCTGCTTTTTTTCGCGGTTCCGATGCGCATTTCCCCGCGACGCGCGTGACCGGCCGTCGCTTGCCCTATCGCCTTTCGAACGCGATCCGCGTGTCGTTCACCGAAAGATTCGGCCCCAGCTCGTACACGTTGCGATAGCCGTAGGTGTACAGCGACGTGTACGTCGAGAGATTGAGCGCAGCCGGCGGCAGCTTGGTCGGCATGGGGTCGGGCGCGTCGCGGAAGTTGTTGTTGCAGTAGATGAGCACGACCGTGCTCTTGTCGGGCAGCAGCCGTTGCAGGCTGTCCACAGTGATGTCGGGGAACGGGAGGTTGACCGCCCCCCGCACGTGCAGCGCGTCGTATTTCTCCTTGCTGCGCGCATCGAGCACCACGACCCCCGGCTTGCGCGCCATGCGGATGAAATCGTCCTCCGACAGGCGGCGCGGCTCGCGGTGCAGGATGGCCTGGCGCGCAAGGCGGAGGTAGGCCTCGCTGTCGATCGCGGGATTGACGCCGCCCGGCTCGGGGGCCGGCCCGTTCGCGGCCGCATGGAAGGCTGCGGCAACCAGCAATGCGCACACGACCAGTCGCAAGGGCGTCCTCCGTTTTTTTGGCGCTACCATCGTCCACAACGCCTAGGCCGAACGGCTAGTTGACGAGGGGCTTGACGACCCCTCGATACCGATTATACTTACGGTACCGCATATCCATACGGCATCCGTCCACCCACCATGTCTCCCAGCCCCGCTTCGTCGTCGTCCGGCATCGACCTGCCGCGGCTCACCGCGCGGCAGCAGCAGATCCTCGACTGGATCCGCGGCTACATCGAAGGCAACGGCATGCCGCCCACCCGCGCGGAGATCGCCACGGGATTGGGCTTCTCCACCGCGAGCTCCGCCGAGGACCACCTGCAAGCGCTCGCGCGCAAGGGTGCGATCGAGCTGACGCCCGGCGCCGCGCGCGGCCTTCGCGTGCGCGATCTCCCGGGCATGCCCATGCAGGGCACGCTGCCCCTGGTGGGGCGCGTCGCCGCAGGCAGCCCCATCCTCGCCACCGAGCACATCGAGGCGCAGTACCGCATCGACGGCGCGCTGTTCGCGCCGCGCGCCGACTACCTGCTGCGCGTCAAGGGCGCGAGCATGCAGGACGCGGGCATCCTCGACGGCGATCTCCTCGTCGTGCACAAGACCGGCGATGCGCGCAGCGGCCAGATCGTGGTCGCGCGCCTGGGCGAGGAAGTCACCGTCAAACGATTGAAACGCCGCGGGCGTGAAATCACGCTCGTGGCTGAGAACTCCGCGTTCTCACCCATCGTCGTCGATCCCGCGAAGACACCCTTCGCCATCGAAGGCGTCGCAGTGGGTGTGATTCGTCCAAGCCGTTCGTTCTAAAGCATCTTCTTCCTGTCTCCGTCTGAAATTCCCCGGGCGAAGCGGGGCCTTGAAAGCCCCGCTTCCCCGGGCTCTTTTTCCCCGGAAAGGAGCACACGATGGCCAAGGTTCTTCCCATCCCCGC
>CAZIZD010000151.1:0-9805 GCA_964543615.1 uncultured Alcaligenaceae bacterium
TGGTCGACCTCGACTCGATGAAGCGCGTGGAAGTGCTGCGCGGTCCGGCTTCGACGCTGTATGGATCCGATGCGCTGGGCGGGGTCGTGTCGTATCTCACCAAGGATCCGCTCGACTACCTCGACCTGTCCGCGTCGCCGTTCTACGGCGGCATCAAGAGTCTGTACGCCAGCGCGAACAAGGGCTGGACCAACACGGCGACGGGCGCGGCGGGCACGAGGGACGTCCAGGGACTTGTCGTGTACTCGTACTACACGGGCAGCGAGACTGAGAACTTCGGCACCAACGACTCGACGGGCCCTTCGCGCACGGCCCCCAACCCGCTCGACGTGCGCGAGTCGAACGTGCTCGCCAAGCTCGCGTTCACGCCCGATGCCAACAACACGCTCAAGTTCACGTTCGAGGGCTATCGCAACCGCTCCGACGTCGACGTGCGCAGCCTCAATGCGTCGACGCCCAAGACATCCTCGCTCCACGGCCAGGACGAGAACACGCGCTATCGCGGAACGGCGGCCTACGATTGGCGCAATCCGGCAGGCGGATGGTTCGCCGGATTCAGCGCAAGCGTCTACCAGCAGACGTCGAACACGAGCTCCGACTCGCAGGAGACGCGCACCGCGACGTCCGCCGGCTGCTCCGGCACGGGGAGCGGCGCGAGCACCTGCTACATCCCGCGAGCCTTCGAGTTCCAGCAGACGCTTACGGGGGGGACGGCGCAACTCGAAAGCCTGTTGCCGGGCGCGACAGTGTCCCAGCGAATCCTGTGGGGCTTCGAGGTGTACGAGACGCAGACGTCGGCTCTGCGCAACGCCACCGTCTACAACCTCACGACCGGCACCGTCTCGAACACGCTCGCCGGCGACACGTTTCCCGCGCGCGATTTTCCGAACACGACGTCGCTCGCGTTCGGCGTGTACCTGCAGGACCAGATCACCCTTTTGGGCGATCGCCTCGTGATCACGCCGGCGCTGCGCTACGACTACTACGACCTGCGCATCCATCCGGACGCGATCTACAACGTGAACGTGCCTCCCGGCGTGGCACCGTCCGACTTCAACGACAGCGCATGGTCGCCCAAGCTCGCCGCGATGTACGCCCTCGACGCGACCTACAGCGTCTACGCGAACTACGCCTTCGGCTTTCGCGCGCCGCCGTTCGACGACGTGAACGCCGCGTTCCGCAACCCGGTCCAGTCGTACGTGCTCATTCCCAATCCCGACCTCAAGTCGGAGACGAGCCAGGGCCTCGAGATCGGGCTCAAGGGCGACGGCAGGCAGGGGCGAATCTCGGTCGCCGCGTTCTACAACCGCTACAAGGACTTCATCGACTCGCGCGTCGCCCTCGACTGTCCGGCGGACCCGCTGTGCGTCCCGGGCTTCTTCTTCACGTTCCAATCCGTCAACCGGGCCAACGTGCGCATCTACGGCGCTGAAGCGAAAGGGGAATGGCTGTTCCACCCCGGCTTCACACTTGCCGGCAGCGTCGCGTACGCCAATGGCAAGGACACCGACACCGGCGAGCCGCTCAACTCGGTGGCGCCACTGACCGGCGTGATCGGCGTGCGCTACGACGGCGTCGCCCCTTCGTACGGCACTTACGGCGGCGCGTTCAACGTGACGATGGTCTCGCGCAAGACGGACATCGCCTCGGTGGGGGGCGTGACGCCATATGACACGCCAGGCTTCGCGACGCTCGACCTGACGGGGTACTGGAACTACAGCAAGCGCGTGAAGTTCGCCGCCGGTGTCTTCAACCTCCTCGACAAGAAGTACTGGCTGTGGAGCAACGTCAACACGGCGGTGCTCGCCGACGGCGCGGCCAGTCTCGACAGGTACACGCAGCCGGGAATCAACGCGAGCGTGAGCGTGCAGATCGCCTTCTGACAACTCGCATATACGACGAGAGAGCCCAATGCAAACGACCACCCCGCCTGCTGGACGCGAGTCCGGCGCCGTCTACGACCGCTTCGTCGCGCTTCGCAAGGAACGCAGGATGCGCCACCGCGACGCCGCGCAGGCGCTCGGCGTGCCCGAGGGGTATGCGATCGCCGCGGCGGTCGGCAAGCGCGGCGCGCTGCGCGCGATGCGCCTCAAGGGGCCCTGGCCCGCGATGTTCGAGCAGGTTCCCGCGCTCGGCAACGTCCTCGCGCTTACGCGCAACGAGACGACCGTGCACGAGAAGACCGGGCATTACGAGGACATGTCGCACCAGGGCCTCATCGGCCTCGCGCTCGGCAAGGCGATCGACCTTCGCATCTTCTACCACCGCTGGTCGCGGGCCTACGCCGTGACCGAGGACACCGAGCGCGGCGAGCAGCGCAGCTTGCAGGTGTACGACGCGCACGGCAGTGCCATCCACAAGATTTTCCTGCGCGACGATTCCGACCTCGCCGCGTGGTTCGGCTTCGTCGAGCGCAACGCGCACGAGGAGCAGCGACCCGGCGACGACTTCACGGCGGTACGCGAGGCGGCGTCGCCCGCCCGCGACGCGGACGTCGACGTCCCCGCATTCCGCGCCGCATGGGCAGCGATGAAGGACACGCACGAGTTCTTCCCGCTGCTTCGCAAGTTCAACGTCGACCGCACGCAGGCGCTGAGGCTCGCGCACGCGGACTTCGCGTGTCGCGTGGGCAACGAGGCGACGCGCGCGATGCTGAGACAGGCGGCGGCCGGCGGGCTGTCGATCATGTGCTTCGTCGGCAATCCCGGGATGATCCAGATTCATACCGGGCCGGTGTCGCGCGTGGAAGCGAAGGGGCCATGGCTTAACGTCCTCGACCCTGGGTTCAACCTCCACCTGCGCGAGGATCGCATCGCCGCGACGTGGGTCGTGAGGAAGCCCACCTCCGACGGCGTGGTCACCTCGCTCGAGCTCTTCGACGCGGACGGCGAGACGATGGCCATGTTCTTCGGCGAGCGCAAGCCGGGCAAGCCCGAGCTCGAGACGTGGCGTGCGCTGGTGGCGGGCCTGCCTGCCCTCGACGCATGAAGCGCCGCGCGTTCATCGCCGGTGCGGCGGGCATCCTCGCCGCGATGCGTCGCGTGGAGGCGCAGGCCGCGCCGCGGGTGATCAGCGTGGGCGGCGCACTGACGGAGATCGTGTATCGCCTCGATGCGCAGCGCATGCTCGTCGCCACCGACACGACGAGCACGTTCCCCGAGGCGGCGCTCGCGTTGCCCAAGGTGGGCTACCAGCGGGCGCTGTCGGCCGAAGGAATGCTTTCCCTGTCGCCAAGCCTGGTGCTCGCCGGCGCGGACGCAGGCCCGCCCGCCGTGCTGCAGCAGCTCGCCGCCGCAGGGGTCGTCGTCGTGCGCACGCGCGGGGACCACACGTTCGACTCGCTCGTCGCGAACGTGAACCAGGTGGCATCAAGCCTCGGACGGCCGCGCGACGGCGCCTCGCTCGAGGCCGAGTTGCGCGACCAGTGGAAGGCCGTCAAGGCCTCGATCGTGCGACCGGCGTCGCCGCCGCGCGTGATGTTCGTGCTCTCGCACGCGGCGAACAGCATCCAGGTCGCGGGTCGCGGCACGGCCGCCGACGGGATGATCGCGTATGCCGGCGCGGTCAACGCGCTGTCGAGCCTCGAGGGCTATCGACCTCTGACTCCCGAGGCCGCCGTCGCGGCTGCTCCCGACGTCCTCCTGTGCACGCGTGAAGGCATCTCGACCCTGGGCGGGGCGGATGCGCTGCTCGGGCGCCCCGGCGTTGCGCTCACGCCCGCCGCGCGGCATCGCCGCGTGATGGCGCCGGACGCGCTATTCCTGCTCGGCTTCGGGCCGCGATTGCCATACGCGGTGCACGAGCTTGCCCAGAGCTTCGGCACTCAGAAGTCCGGCTGACGTGGCGGCGACGTGACGCGCATCCGCGCTGCCCCTGCGATCGGGGGGCTCGCGCTGATCCTGGTGGCCTCCGTGGTGCTCGCGATCGGGCACGGGGCGCTGCGCATTGCGCCGTGGGAAGTGCTGCGCATCCTGGGCAGCGCGCTCGGGTTCGCGACCGGCGACCTCGACGCGCAGCAGGCCGCCGTGCTGAACGCGATCCGCCTCCCGCGCGTGATCCTCGGGCTCGCGACCGGTGCGGGCCTCTCGGTCGCGGGCGCACTGATGCAGGGGCTCTTTCGCAATCCGCTCGCCGACCCGGCGCTCATCGGGGTATCGTCCGGTGGTGCACTGGCCGCCGCCTTCGTCATCGTCCTCGGCGCGACGCACGCTCCGGGTGTCACGAGCGCGCTCGGCGCCTGGACGTTGCCGGTCGCGGCTTTCCTCGGTGCCCTGGCGGTCACGGCCCTCGTCTATCGCATCGGGAACTCCGGGGGATTCGTCGCGCTCTCGTCGATGCTGCTCGCGGGCATCGCGCTCAACGCGCTCGCGATGGCCGGTGTCGGCTTCCTGTCCTACCTTGCGACCGACGAGCAGCTGCGCAATCTCACGTTCTGGAACTTCGGCTCGCCTGCTCGCGCGACCGCTCAACGCGCTCGCGCTGGGCGAGACGCAAGCCGCGCACCTGGGTGTCGACGTGCCGCGCGTGAAGCGCATGGCGATCATCATCACTGCGCTCGCCGTGGGCTCGTTGGTCGCCGCGACGGGCGTCATCGGATTCATCGGACTTGTCGCGCCTCACGCGGTGCGGCTTGCGTGCGGACCCGATCATCGCATCGTGATCCCGGGATCGGCGCTGCTGGGCGCGCTGCTGGTGGTGGCCGCGGACGCGATCGCGCGCACGATCGTCGCGCCGGCCGAACTGCCGATCGGCATCCTCACGGCGGCGTTGGGGGCGCCTTTCTTCCTCGCGCTCCTGATGCGTCGGCGCACGGAAGCGTTCTGAAGATGCTCGAGGCGCGCGGCGCGACGCTATGCATCGGCGGGCACAGGCTTCTCGACGGAGTGACGCTGGCGGCTGCGCCGGGGGAATGGGTGGCGATCGTCGGGGAGAACGGGGCAGGCAAGTCGACGCTCCTGCGATTCCTCGCAGGCGATCGCCTTTCTGCGCGGACGCGCATTGCGGGAGAGGCCCGGATCGCCGGACGCAACGTCCTCGACTGGAGCGTCGCCGAGCGCGCGCGCCTTCGCGCCGTTGTGGTGCAGCGTCCCGACGTCGCGTTCGCCTTCACCGCGCACGAGGTGGCGCGACTCGGGCGATACTCCGCGCGGGGAGGCCACGATGCGCAGGACCGCGCCATCGCAGAGGCCGCGCTCGCGCTCACCGACAGCGCGCACCTCGCGCATCGCGAGGTCGCGACCCTCTCGGGAGGCGAGCAGGCGCGCGTCCATCTCGCGTCGGCTTTCGCGCAATTGTGGGAGCGAGAATGCGCGCATGGGCGCTTCCTCCTGCTCGACGAGCCCACGGCGGCGCTCGATCTTGCGCATCAGCACGCTCTGCTCGCCGCCTCGCGCGAGTTCGCGCGGATGCGCGGTATCGGCGTGGTCGCGATCCTGCACGACCTCAATCTCGCGGCCCACTACGCGGACCGTGTCGTCGTGATGCACGCAGGACGCGTTCTTGCCGAAGGCGCACCCGAGGAGGTCCTGCAGCCGGCGGTGATCGCGCACGCCTTCAGCGTCGCCGCGCAGGTCTTGCGCCACCCGTTGACCGCAGGCATTCTCGTCGCAACGGCCGCAATCAGATGAAGCTCCTCCTCCCGATACCGATCCTGCTGTGCGCGTGCATCGCCGCCGCCGCGCAGCTTCCCCCCACCGCCGATGCGCTGGCCGCCGCCATGCAAGGCAAGCGCGTGGTCCTCCTGGGCGAAGTGCACGACAACGCCGCGCAGCACGCCTTGCGTGCGGCCGCGCTGCGCAAGCTCGTCCTCTCGGGCGCGCGGCCCGCGATCGCCTTCGAGCAGTTCGACGTGGGGGCGCAGGACGCGATCGATCGTGCGCGACGCGAGCGGCCGCGCGATGCCGACTATCTCATCGCGCAAGCCAGGGGCGCCCCGGGTTGGGACTGGGCGCTGTACAAGCCGTTCGTCGCGCTCGCGCTCGAGTACGACCTCCCCATCGTCGCGGCCAACCTCGCGCGCGCCGACGCGATGAAGACGGCGATGACACCCGGCACTCTCGATGCGCCCACCGAGCTCTTGCGTGCGCAGGAGGAGGCCGTGGTCAAGGGACACTGCAATCTGCTGCCCGCGGAGGCGGTGCCAGGCATGGTCCGCGCACAGGTCGCGCGCGACCGGACGCTCGCCGGCGCGATCGCGCCTCATGCCGAGCGTGGCGTCGTGCTGCTCACCGGCAACGGCCATGCGCGCAAGGATATGGGCGTACCCCGTTGGCTCTCCATGCCGAGCATCAGCATCGGCCTCCTGGAAGACGACGAGAACGCGCAGTGGTTCGACGACTACATCGTGACCGAGCCGGCCGCGCGGCCCGATCCCTGCGAAGCCTTGCGCAAGCGCTTCAGGGGATGAGGCTGGCGCGTCACGCCTGCAGCAGTCCGCGCACTCCCGCCTCGACGAAACGCAAGGCCCGTTCGGCGTCCTCGGTGCGATAGCCTCGCGGACTGCACTCCACGCCCGCCTTGCCGCAGCGATGGAGCAGGACCTCGGCCAGCAGCGTGCGCGCGTAACGGAACGCGGCGTCGAGGTCCTCGCGAGGCGCGTGCGGCATCGTTTCTCCTAGCGCCGCCTGGAAGCTGCGATCGGCGCTGCCGAAGTGGCGCTGGTACATCGTCTCGCCGTCGGGCGCCGTGCCGAGGCGCGCGAATGCGCAGAGGTAGTTGCCCCACGGCTGCTCCTTGTGGAGTTCGAGCTCGCCGAACGGACGCCACCACGCGCGAAGCACGTCGCCCACCTCGAACGAAGGACGCGAACGCACCTCCGCGAGCGCTTCCTTCCACAGGGCGACAAGACGGCCGGCGCGGCGCTCGATCGCCGCCTCGAACAGCATCTCCTTGCTGCCGAAGTGATAGTTGACGAGCGCCACGTGCGTGCCCGCCTCGGCGGCGATCATGCGATGCGAGGGCGCACGGTAGCCGTGCGCGGAAAGCAGCGATTCCGCGGCGTCGAGCAGCGCGTCGCGCGTCGCGGCGCCGCGCAGGGCGGCCGGCGGCCGCAAGGCGATGGCTTCCATCGAAGATCTCCCCGAAAGTTGTCTTGCCGATACCGGGGATTCTGGGTCCGTGCGCTTGCACGCCCAATCGGTGGACGGCGCAACCCCTTGTCGGCGAATGGCCGACCTACGAAGCCTGGGCTTCCCGGGTGGGTTGACCGGAAGGGTCCGCATCGGTCGTCGTACCGAGGAGGCCGACGATGTTGCCGTGCGCGTCGCGGTGCGCGACCACGGAGTCACGTACGCTGCGATAGGAGCCGTCGGCGCGGCGCAGGCGATAGGTCACCGAGCAAGGCTCGCCAGTGGCGAGCGCCTGCGCGAACGTCTCACGCCGCCGCGCGAGGTCTTCCGCGTGAACGCCTTCGCACCAGCCGTTGCCGAGTTCCTGCGTGAGCGTGCGTCCGCGCAGCGCAAGCCACGCGCGGTTGCAATACGTGCAGGCTTGCCCGTCGTCGGTCATGAAGAGCGGAGCGGGCGCCTGTTGCGCGAGCAGGCGCAGCGGGTGATCGGGCTCGCGTCCGGGGGCCTCGCCTTGCGCCGCGGCGTGCGCAAGCGCGTTCGCACGCGAGAGCGCGTCGTGCAGAGCCGACAGGATCGCGGCGATGCCGAGGCACACCAGGATGAAGATGCCCACGATCACGAACCGGCCCGCGTCGAGGCCCGCCTCGGGCCGAACGTACAACGTGCCGGCGATCGCCGCCGAGAGCAGCGTCGCGATCACGGCGGGCCCGAAGCCCCCGAGCCATCCGGCGATGGCCACGGCCAGATAGAACGTAGCGAACGGGATTTCGGCGGGGATGTGGGCAGCCAGAGCGCCGCGCAGTCCCCATGCGGCCAGCACCGCCACGATCGCGATGCCGTACCGCCACACGTGCTCCGCCGTCGATGCGCGGGATTCGTCGCCGGCCGCGGGATGTCCCTTGCGTCTTGCCCGCTCCTCGATGAGGTCGAGCGCGAACGCAAGGGCGAATGACGCCGCGCCCGGGACCCCGAATGCGAACGCCGCCAGCCACGCCGCCGTGACGAGTGCGTCGACGGAAGTCGTGAATGCGATGCCCATGACCACGACCGCGGCACCGCCGACCAGGAGGCAGAGCCCGATCCAGGTCAGGCCGCGGCTGATTCGCTCGGTGGTGCGCGTCATGGCGGGGACGACGGTGCCGGACCCTTCCCCAAGGGGAGTGAACTGTAGGACGCCGCGTGCCTCTTCAGAGGAAGAGCTTGTAGGATGAGTCCGACACGGCTTTCCGCAAGCCGCCGATGCGTCGTCCTACAGAGCGTGCCTACGATGGCCGGACACAAACGAGTACGACGAGGCGAGACGTGCATGACGATTCCCCCAGCAACATTGTAAGCCTACCGTTCCTCGCCGCGGCGCGGGCCGCGTCCGCGCCGGCGCAGGCGCGGTTCGGCGCGCTCTACGGGTCGTCGACGGCCATGCAGGATGTCTACCGGCGCATCGGGAAGGTCGCGCCGACGCTCGCGACCGTTCTCGTCGTGGGCGAGTCGGGCAGCGGCAAGGAGGTCGTTGCACGCTCGATCCATGATCGCAGCGAGCGCGCGAAGGGACCGTTCGTGGCCGTCAACTGCGGCGCCATTCCCGGCAACCTCATCGAGGCCGAGCTCTTTGGCTACGAGAAGGGCGCATTCACCGGCGCTGCGCGCATGCACCGCGGATGCTTCGAGCGCGCCGAGTCCGGCACGCTGTTCCTGGATGAGGTGACGGAGATGGCGCCAGAGATGCAGGTGCGCCTCCTGCGCGTGCTCGAAACCGGCCGCTTTACGCGCGTCGGCGGCGAGGAGGAGATCGCCGCGCGCGTGCGCGTGATCGCAGCCACCAACCGCGATCCGCGCCAGGCCGTGGCCGACGGTCACCTGCGCGAGGACCTCATGTATCGCCTTGCGGTGTTTCCCATCGCGCTGCCCGCGCTGCGCGAGCGCGAGGGCGATGCCGAGCTCCTCGCCGAGCACTTCCTCGCGCGCCTCAACGAGGCCGAGGGGACGTGCAAGCAGTTCTCCCGGCAGTCGATCGCCACGATCCGTGCGCATCGCTGGCCCGGCAACGTGCGCGAGCTCAAGAACGCCGTCCAGCGCGCGTTCATTCTCGCCGACGACGAGGTCGACCTCGATTTCGCGGGGCTCGAGAACGCGGTGGAACCGGGCAACTGCCTGCGCATAGCGGTCGGCACGCCGCTCGCCGAGATCGAGCGCAAGGCCATCTACGCGACCCTCGACCTTTGCGAGGGCAACAAGCGCCGCTGTGCGGGGATGCTCGGCGTGAGCCTGAAGACCCTCTACAACCGCCTCGCCGAGTACCAGGCGGGCAACGCTCCCATCGCTTCGGTCAACGTGTAACCATGCTTGCTCCCGCCACCGCCGTTCCTTCACGTCAACCCAGGACGTTTCCCTCGACCATGATCCGAATTCTCATTGCCGACGACCACGCGATCGTCCGCGCGGGACTCAAGCAGTTCATCGCCGACCAGCCGGACCTGCAGGTGGCGGGCGAGGCCGCCACGGGCAGCGAGGCCATCCAGCTCGTGCGCGCCTCCGAGTTCGACGTCGTGCTGCTCGACATCTCGATGCCCGACAAGAACGGCATCGACACGCTGAAGACGCTGAAGCAGATCCGCCCGGAGCTGCCAATCCTCATGCTCTCGGGCTACGCGGAGGACCAGTACGCGGTCAACCTGCTGCGCGCGGGGGCCGCGGGCTACCTCAACAAGGAGGCGGCCTCCACCCAGCTCGTCGGCGCCATC
>CAZIZD010000152.1:0-9775 GCA_964543615.1 uncultured Alcaligenaceae bacterium
GAAAGTGTTACCTATGTGTCCGGTACGTTCCGTAACCTATCTCTCAGACCACTCAGCGGAACCACCGTCGATCCTCTCGTTCTCCAGCACGATGACCCCGTGCCGCATCACGCCGCCTTGCGCGGCTTGATGCTCGCCAGTACCTCCGCCAGTTCGTCCTTGGTAATGGCCGCCTCGTAATCGAGCTGCAGTCCGGTCCAGAAGCCATCGTTGAGTCCGAAGTAGCGCGACAGACGCAATCCGGTATCCACGGTAATGGCCCGCTTGCCGGCGAGGATTTCGCTGACGCGCATCTGCGGCACGCCGATGTCCTTCGCCAGGCGGTACGCGGAAATGCCCATGGGCTCGAGGAACTCATGGAGCAGGATTTCTCCAGGCTTCGCATAGGGGACTTTGCGCACGGCGGCCTCTTGCTAGTGATAGTCGACGATTTCGACTGCGAGCGCCCTGCCGTCTGCAAATCGAAAGCAGAGGCGCCATTGATCATTGATGCGGATGCTCCATTGGCCTTTCCGGTTGCCTTTGAGGGCCTCCAGCCGGTTAGTGGGAGGAATCCGGAGTTCTTCCACGCGAACAACGCGGTTCAACATGGCAAGCTTGCGCATCGCGACGGTCTCGATGTTCCGGAAACGGGCGATACGCCGCCCGTGAAAGAGCGCGTCGGTCTCCCGGCACCGGAATGACTCGATCGTCACCGATCGATACTAATGTTTCACGATAGTATCGTCAAGCGATACCGTGGGAGAGGCGACCAAGATCTCGTTACTAGCGGCGCTTAGCCATTCCCCGGCAGCCACCGGCTCGCCCGCTTGCCCGCCTGCGCGAGCAGCATGTCCATGAAGTACGCGAGGATGCTCGTCACCGCGATGCCCGCGTAGATCTGCGTGGAGTTGTAGCTCTGCTGGCCCTGCGCGATGAGAAAGCCCAAGCCCGCCGGCGAGCCGAAGAACTGCGCGACCACCGCGGCCTGGAAACCCAGGCCGATCGACAGTCGCGCCGACGACACGATCGAGAGGGCGACGCCCGGCAGGTACACCGACGTCAGGAGCTGGATCGGCGTGGCGCCCAGGACCCGCGCGTTCTGCACGAGGTCGACGCCGAACTCGTCCATTGCGGCCCGCGTGTTCAGCGTGACGATGAAGATCACGATCAGGGCGGTGACGATGATCCCCGGCGCGTGGCCGAACCCGAACAGGATGATGAAGAACGGGATCAGCACGAGACGCGGCAGCGAGTTGAGGAATACGATGAACACGTCGAAGTAGTAGCGGAAGAAGAGGACTCTTCCGGTGAGCATGCCGATGATCACGCCGCCGACGAGGCCGATGAGGTAGCCGATCAGGAGCACGTACATCGTCTCGCCGATGGCGGGCCACAGCACCCCGCTCTTCACCCACGCCGCGATCTGTTGGGCGATGGCGCTCGGCGGCGCGAGCAGGAAAGGCTTGATGACGCCGGTTCGCGTCAGCAGTTCCCACAGCCCCAGGATGACCACGAGCGTGACCACCTGCAACGGGACGACCGGCGAGAGGCGCAGCGCTCTCATGCCGAGCCACGCCCTGCGACGCGCCAGCGCGAGAAGGGGCGCTCCACGAGCAGCAGCAGTCGGTCGAGGATGAATCCGATGATGCCGATGACGAGCACGCCGGAGAGCATGCGGGCCGGCTGCCCGTTCTGTCCCGCACTGCTGATCTGGTAGCCGATGCCGGCCGTTGCGGCGATGAGCTCGGCAATGACGGCGGTCACGAGTGCGAACGCGACCGCGCTGCGCAGGCTCGCCGTCAGCGATCCGATGACGGCCGGGATGTAGAGATCGCGGATCAGGTGGAGCCGCCCGGCGCCGAGGATTCGCACGTGGGCGCGTATCGTGGGATCGACGGTGCGCAGCGCGAAGAACAGCGCGTAGAAGGGAATGAAGAAGACCGAGACGACGACGAAGTTGACCTTGGCGCTGAAGCCGATGCCGAAGACCAGGATGAAGAGCGGCGCCAGCGCCAGCTTCGGTATGGAGTTCGTTGCCGCGATGAACGGCTCCGCTACATCCGCGAGCAGGCGCGAAGTGTTGAGCACGGCAGCGAGCACGATGGCGGCGATCGACGCGACGATCAGCCCGACGATGGCCTCGGCGAGCGTCACGCCGATGGCGGTGAGCAGGTCGGGATTCGTCGCCCAGTTGACGAGATCCTGCGCGACGTCGACGGGACGGCTCAGGAAAGTGGCCGTGCGCGCGTCGACCGACTGCCACAGGAGCAGCACCACGACGATCGTCCCCGCGGCCGCGGCCCAGGCCAGGAGTTTCGTGCGTGACCGGGCGTTCATTCAGCTCGACATCGTCATCTGGCGGTCGTGCGTGGCCAGCACCTCGACGCGCAGGTCGCTCCAGATCTTCTGGTAGATCTCGATGAAGCGGGGACTCGAGCGTATCTCCCGCACGTCCCGTCCCCTCGGCAGGTCGATCGTGTAATCGGCCTTGATGCGTCCGGGTCCGCGCGTGAGCACGATGACGCGATCGCTCATGGCGATCGCTTCCTCGAGGTCGTGCGTGACGAAGATGATGGACTGGCTGCGCAGCTCGCCCCAAACGCGAAGCACGTCGGTCTCGATGAGGTCCCGCGTCTGCACGTCGAGGGCGCTGAACGGTTCGTCCATCAGCATGAGCCCGGGCTCGTACACCATCGTGGCGCAGATCGAGGCGCGCTTGCGCTGGCCGCCGGAGACCTGATGCGGATAGCGGTCGCCGAGGGCGCCGATGCCCACGCGGTCGAGCCACCCTTGTGCGCGCCGGCTCGCCTCGGCGCGGTCGACGCCGCGATAGCGCAGCGCGAGCCCCACGTTGTCGCGAAGCGTCTTCCACGGCAGGAGCGCGTCGGTCTGGAACACGAAGCCTACGTCGCGCCGCACGCCGGTCACGGGCGTTCCCCCGACGCGGATGCTTCCCGTCGTCGGTCGCTCGAGTCCCGACACCATCTTGAGCAGGGTGGACTTGCCGCAGCCGGACGGACCGACGATGGAAACGAATCGGCCGGCCTCGACGTCGAGCGAGAAGTCCTGCACCGCGAACGGCGCGTCGGGCGTCGCCTCCGCGCCGCCGTAGCGCAGCGATACGCGGTCGATCGTCAGGAGGGGGACGTCGCTGCGCGAGCCGCCCGCGGCGTCAGCCATGGCCATGCAATCCTCGTGGAAGCGTCGAGGTACGGTGCTCCGTTGATGAGAGCACCGAACCTTGGAACGCAGCAATGACCGCTATTTTGTCCTGCGCAGCAGGTCGGCGTCGACCTTTGTGGTCGGAAGCGGTTGGCCGAGCGACCCGAAGGCGGCCTTGAGCAGGTCGGGCGCGATCACGGTGTCGGGCAGCGTCTTCAAGTCGTAGTCGGGACGCAGAACGCCGTACTTCTGCATGAGCACGCCGGTGTTCACGATGTCGCTGCGCTCGATCCACCCGGTGACGAGGTAGTTGCTCGCGTTCCAGTTCCACGAGCTCTCCCAGATCGCCTGCGAGGTCGCGGACCGGTAGGAGGCCGGCATGATTCCGTACACTTTCACGGGGTCCTTGATGTTCTGGCGGATGTATTGCAGGCCCTTGAGCACGGCCGCCGTCATCTGCGTCGAGAGCTCGGGGTACTTCTTCACGAAGTCGGGCGACGCGAGCATCGTCCAGCCCGGAACGAATCCGATGAGATCGAAGACGTCGGCACCGGAGGCATTGAAGATCTCGCGCACCTGGCCCGAGCTCACGGCCTGCGCCGCGGCCGTGGGCGAGGGCACGTAGCCCAGGTCCGCCGATCCGCTGGCGACGGTCGAGGGGATAGCCGAGCCGCCGGTCTGCACGAGACGCACCTTCTGCGGATCGTTCCCGAGCTTCTCGTTGACCGCGCTGATGACCAGCGCCGACAGGCCCTTCAGCGTGGTGACCGCCCAGATGGCGTTGGGAGGATAGTCCTTGAGCGCCGCAATGCCCGTGGTCTTGTTGCTCGACGGCTTGCCGACGACGATGCCGTTGCCGCCCTGCGCCATCGAAATGAGGCCGGTGAGGTTCTGTCCTTGCGCGGCCGCGAGGAGCTGGTTCTGGACGTTGGAGATCGCGAAGTGGACCTGGCCGCTCAGCGTTCCCGCGATCATCGGCTGGGGCGCATCGAAGCTCACGATCTTGATCTTCGTGTTGCACGCCTTCTCGACCGCAGCAAAGGCCCCGATACCCTGTGCGACGTCGATGGGGAGCGTGACTCCGACGGGCCACTGCGCGAAGACGACCTCCGACGGTGCCTCGCACTTGGCGCCCGGTTGGGCAAATGCGGCGCTGCTGAGCGCGACCGTCAGTGCCGCTGCGGCACAAGGCAGCAGCCGACGAGACTTCTGGAACATCATTGCTCCTCCTCTTTCTGCAGGTGTTTTGGCGTGGCGCCGCTGCAAAGGCGAACGAACGCCTCGATGGCGCGAGACCGATTGTGGGCGGGGTCGGCGTAGGGGTCAAGGTTGTATGCAGCAATCGAGAGCCTGGCGTGAGCTTCTCTCGCAGTCTCACCGCATGGGCACGCTCGCTTGACACCCAATTTGCCCGCTCACAGGATCGTCCGGCGCCCCCCCGTGACGCCAACATATCGCGACGCCCAAGCCAGGCGTTGCATCGAAGGAGGAAACGATGGAGAAAGTTGCGAGCGATGCGGCCAAGGCCGCGTCCGAGACGCGAACCACCAAGTTCGACTTGAAGCCGCTGACGGCGACCAGCATCCACACGCTGCCCTGGCGCAACTCGCGCTTCAAGGAAAGCGACATCAAGGTGCTCTCGTACCGCGACGGCGTCCAGCTCAACATGACGCGCGTCGCGCCGGGCGGTTACACGTTTCCGCACCAGCATCTGTTCCGCCAGATCCGCTACATCATCGAGGGCGAGTTCATCATCAACGGCGTGACGTACGGACCGGGCAGCGCCATCGACTTCCCGGAATGCGTGCCGTACGAGGTGCTCTGCCCGAACGGCGGGCTGATGCTCGTCTTCCAGTTGCATGGCACAACCACGGGCGTCGGTGTCGTTGGCGATCCGGGCGGCCTCGAGTACGGCATGACGCCGGACGAGGATTCCGTGCGCACCAAGTCCGGCAAGTAACGGGCTCGCGCCATGAATCGCCGCCGTTCGTTCCTCATCGCGTCGTCGTGCGCGCTCGCAATGCTCGCGGGCGCCGCCGACGCGCAGCAGCCCTACCCCGGCAAGCCGATCCGCATCATCGTCCCCTACGCGGCGGGCGGCAGCGTGGACACGCTCGCGCGCACGATCAACCAGAAGCTGGGCGAAGGCCTCGGCCAGCCCGTCATCGTCGAGAACAAGCCCGGAGGCAGCGCCTCGATCGGTTCCGATGCGCTGGTGAAGTCGCCGCCCGATGGCTACACGCTGATGCTCACGGCGGTCGATCACGTGATCATCCCGCAGCTGATGCAGACGCCCTTCGATCCGCTCAAGGACTTCGCGCCGGTGAGCGGCGTCTCGTTCAGCTCGATCGTGCTGGTGGTGCATCCGTCGGTGCAGGCCAACACACTGCAGGAGCTCATCGCGCTTGCGAAGGCCAAGCCCGAAGCCTTCAACTACGCGACATCCGGCAGCGGCGGCATTCCGCACCTCACGGGCGAGCTGTTCAACCGCGCGGTCGGCACCAAGATCCAGCACGTGCCGTACAAGGGCGGCGGCCCCGCGATGGTCGACCTGATCGGCGGGCAGGTGCAGATGGCATTCGCGATTCCGATCGGCGCAATTCCGCACATCAAGACGGGCAAGATCAAGCCCATCGCGATCACCGGTTCGAGCCGCCTCGACCAGCTTCCCGACGTGCCGACGTTCACCGAATCGGGCGTTCCGGGCTTCGAGGTCAAGGTCTGGTGGGCCATGTTCGCGCCAGCCGGCACGCCCAAGCCCATCGTCGACCGCATCGCCGCGGAGATCCGCAAGGTCCTCGCGTCGCCTGAGATCAAGGACAAGCTGCGCTCGCAGGGCATGGAGGCGTACACGGCCACGCCGGAGGAACTGGGCGAGGTGATGAAGGCCGACTTTGCGAAGTACGGCGCCGTCATCCGCGAGCGCAACATCAAGATGGAGAACTAGCGCTTCGGGCCCGTTTCGGCGTACAACGTTGCCCATGAACAGTACGCCGACCGACGCCGCGCCGCCGTCCTCGACGGTCAGCCTCGACGACAAGTACCGCCTGCGAAGCGGGCGCGTCTTCATCAGCGGCACCCAGGCGCTCGTGCGCCTGACGGTGACGCAGTTCCTGCGCGACCGGCAGCGGGGCTTGCGCACGGCCGGATACGTGACGGGCTACCGCGGCTCTCCGCTAGGCGGACTCGACCAGCAGATGGTGCGCGCCGCCGCGGAGCTGGCCGCGCACGACGTCCACTTCCATCCCGCGGTCAACGAGGAGCTGGCCGCGACCGCCGTGTGGGGCGCGCAGCAGGCCGAGGCTGCGGGCGAGGGCGCGTACGACGGCGTCTTCGCCATGTGGTACGGCAAGGGCCCCGGCGTGGACCGCAGCGGCGATGCGTTCCGGCACGGCAATCTTGCGGGATCGTCGAAGCACGGCGGCGTGCTCGTGCTGATGGGCGACGATCACACCTGCGAATCGTCCACGACGTGCCACCAGAGCGAGTTTGCGCTGGTCGACGCCATGATCCCGATCCTGAGCCCGGCGGGCGTGCAGGAGATCCTCGATTTCGGCGTCCTCGGCTGGAGCTTGTCGCGCTACTCGGGATGCTGGGTCGGCATGAAGTGCGTGAAGGACACGGTCGAGTCGACCGCGTCGATCGACGTGGACATCGATCGCATGCAGGTCGTCGAGCCTCCGCTAGCGGGGCCGACCGACGGGCTCAACCTGCGCCAGCCGGATACACCGCATGCGCAGGAAGCGCGCCTGCACCGGCACAAGATCGAAGCGGTCAAGGCCTTCGCGCGCGCCAACGCCTTCGATCGCGTCGTGGAGCCTGCGCCGGACGCGATCATGGGCATCGCAACCCACGGCAAGAGCTATCTCGACGTGCTGCAGGCGCTGCACGAGCTCGGCCTCACGCCGCAAAGCGCGGCCGCACTCGGCGTGCGCCTCTACAAGGTGGGCATGACGTGGCCGCTCGAGCCCAACGGAGCGAAGTCCTTCGCGGCGGGCCTGAAGAAGATCGTGGTGGTCGAGGAGAAGCGCAGCCTCGTCGAGACGCAGCTCAAGGAGTTGCTCTACGGCGAGGCCGGCGCGCCGCAGATCGTCGGCAAGCGCGACGAGCGCGGCGAAACGCTCTTCCAGTCGGAGATGGCGCTCGACCCGGTGCAGATCGCGATCGCGATCGGCGAGCGGATGGTGGCGTCTCTCGCCGACACACCGGCGTCGCTCCCGTCACGCATCGACGAACTGCGCACGCGGCGCGCGCCACGCGGCGTGGTCGACGTCGTGTCGCGCAGCTTCTACTTCTGCAGCGGATGCCCGCACAACACGTCCACGGTGATTCCCGAGGGCAGCAAGGCCTACGCCGGCATCGGGTGCCACTGGATGGCGCAGGCGATGAATCGCTCGACCACCGGCTACACACAGATGGGCGGCGAGGGCGCCGCCTGGATGGGCGAGTCGCGGTTCTCGCGCCGCAAGCACATGTTCCAGAACATGGGGGACGGCACGTACTTCCACTCGGGACTGCTCGCCATCCGCGCGGCCATCGCGGCGAAGACGAACATCACGTACAAGATCCTGTACAACGACGCCGTCGCGATGACCGGCGGCCAGCGGCACGACGGCCAGCTCGACGGACCCGCGATCGCGCACCAGTTGCGGGCCGAGGGCATCGAGCGCATCGCGATCGTCGCCGAGGAGCCCGCGAAATACTCCGGCGCGGCGCTTCCGCCCCGCGTCTCGGTGCACCCAAGGGAAGACCTCAATCCCGTGCAGGAGGAACTGCGCGAGGTCGAGGGCGCGTCGGCACTCATCTTCGACCAGACGTGCGCGGCCGAGAAGCGGCGGCGGCGCAAGCGCGGGCTGCTTCCGGAAGCGACGACGCGCGTGTTCATCAACGACCTCGTGTGCGAAGGCTGCGGCGACTGCGGCGTGAAGTCGAACTGCGTGTCTATCCACCCGCTCGAGACCGAGTTCGGCAGGAAACGCACGATCGATCAGTCCTCCTGCAATGGCGACGTATCGTGCGTGCGCGGCTTCTGTCCTAGCTTCGTGACCGTGACCGGCGAAATGCGGAAGGCTCGGACCGCCGCATCGCCGGCGGCGGATGCCGGCGAGGCCCTGCCAGACCCGGTATACCTGCGCACGAACGACGGGACGTGCAGCATCCTCGTCGCCGGGATGGGCGGCACGGGCGTCGTCACGGTCGGTGCCGTCCTCGGGATGGCGGCGCACCTCGACGGACTCGGCTGCGGCATCCTCGACATGGCGGGGCTGGCGCAGAAGGGCGGATCGGTGTGGACCCACATCCGCATCGCGCCATCGCCGGATTCGATCGCGGCGATTCGCATCGCACCGGGCGGAGCCGACGTGGTGCTCGGATGCGACCAGGTCGTCGCCGCAAATTCGAAGACGCTGACGCTCGCACGCGCAGGCGCGCGCGTGGTCGTCAACACCGCCGAGGTCATGCCCGGCGCGTTCGCGCTCGACGGCAACATGGCGTATCCCAGAGCTGCATTCCGTTCCAATGTCGAAAGCGTGGCGGGCGAGGGCAACGTCGAGCGGCTGGACGCGACGCGCCTTGCCGTCGCGCTCCTGGGCGATGCGGTGTATGCCAACCTGTTCCTGGTGGGCGTCGCGTTCCAGCGCGGCCTCGTGCCGGTGTCGGCGGCGTCCATCGTGAAGGCGATCGAGCTCAACGGCGCCGCGGTCGACGCCAATCGCGCCGCGTTTGCATGGGGCCGGAAGTGGGCCGTCGATCCGGGACTGTGCGAACGCGCGGCGCGCGCATCCGCGCCGGCTCTGCGCCCGATGCTCTCGCACGAACCTGTGGAAGACCTCGACCGCGCGATCGCGTTACGCCGCGACTTCCTCGTGGCGTATCAGGATCGCGCCTACGCGGACCGCTACCTGGCGCTGGTCGAGGAGGTGCGTGCGGTCGAGCGCGGTCTCGGCACGGGCCGCACCGAGCTCACGAACGCCACGGCGCGTTCCTATTTCAAGCTGCTCGCGGTCAAGGACGAGTACGAGGTCGCGCGCCTGCACGTCGAGACGGGCTTCGTGGACGCGGTGCGCAGCCAGTTCGAAGGTGACGCCAGGATCGCGTTCCACATGGCCCCGCCCATCTTCGGCACCCGGCTGTCGCGCTCGGGCGAGCCACGCAAGATGAAGTTCGGCGCGTGGATAATGCCGGTGCTTCGCGGCCTGGCGAAGCTGCGCTTCCTGCGCGGCGGCGCGCTCGATCCATTCAGGCATTCGGCCGAGCGGCGCGTGGATCGCGAGGTGCTGGCCCAATACGAGTCGGATGTCCGCGCGACCCTGCTTGTCCTGCGCGCGCCGGAGGGACGGTCGAAGTACGACGTCGCGGTGGGGCTCGCGTCGTTGCCTTCGGAGATCCGCGGCTATGGGGACGTACGGATGCGGAGCATCGAGCGCGTGCGTGCGCACGCGCACACGCTGCGCACGAAGCTCGAAGCGCCGGCCGAAGCGCGCCTTACTCCGGCTTCATCCCCGCCTGCTTGACCACGCGCTCCGCGCGCGCGACGTCGGCCACCAGGAACTCCGAGAACGCCTTGGGCGAGCTCAGCACCGGCGTCGCGCCACGCTGCATCAACTGCTGGCGGAAGTCGGTGTCGTTGGCG
>CAZIZD010000153.1:0-9768 GCA_964543615.1 uncultured Alcaligenaceae bacterium
GCGACTGCGTGAATAAGAGAGAATGTCGGCGCGGAGTTGGGCATCGGTGGCGGCGGTCATGTTTCGGCCGACGGGCCCCGCCGCGGCTCCGGCTGTTGCGCCGATCGTAAACCGACCGCGCAGCATGTCGTCGACGTCGCGCGGGTGCCACCCGGTGATGAAGCTGCGCCGCGCGCGCATCCGGCCCAGCGCCACGAACAGCACGAAGCCGACGAGGTACATGAGCCCGTACCAGCGCACGGCAAGGGGCCCGATGCTGAACGCGACGGGATCGAATTGCGGATGAACGAGCATCGGAGTCCGTGCGCTAGAATCGTCCGATTATACGCAGCGACTTTTGCGAGGATTCCCTATGGCGTCGAACCGCCGCTCACGTCTCATCACGCAAGGCATCGCCCGTTCGCCCAACCGCGCGATGCTGCGCGCCGTCGGATTCGGCGACGGGGATTTCGAGAAGCCGATCGTCGGCGTGGCCAACGGGCACAGCACCATGAACCCGTGCAACGCGGGCATCCAGCCGCTCGTCGATCGCGCGATGGCGGCCCTTTCGGACAACGGCGCCATGCCGCAGGTGTTCGGCGTGCCCACGGTGACCGACGGCATCGGCATGGGTACCGAGGGCATGAAGTATTCGCTCGTGTCGCGCGAGGTCATCGCGGATACGATCGAGACGTCCGTCAACGGCCAGTGCATGGACGGCGTGCTGGTGGTCGGCGGCTGCGACAAGAACATGCCCGGCGGGATGATGGCCATCGCCCGCATGAACGTGCCCGCCATCTACGTCTATGCGGGCACCATCAAGCCGGGCGAGTGGAAGGGCCAGAAGCTCACCATCGTCTCGCCGTTCGAGGCGGTGGGCGCTTTCACCGCAGGCACGATGTCCAAGGAGGACTACGACGGCATCGAGCGCAACGCCTGCCCCACCGTGGGCGCGTGCGGCGGCATGTACACCGCCAACACGATGTCGTCCTCGTTCGAGGCGTTGGGGATGAGCCTCCTGGGCTCGTCGCAAATGGCCTCGCCCGATGCCGAGAAGGCCGACTCCGCCGCAGCCTCCGCCAAGGTGCTGGTGCGGGCGATCGCCAACGACTTGAAGCCGCGCGACATCATCACGAAGAAGTCGATCGAGAACGCCATCGCACTCGTCATGGCGACCGGCGGCTCGACCAACGCGGTGCTGCACTTCCTCGCGATCGCGTCCGCGGCGGAAGTGCCGTGGACCATCGACGACTTCGAGCGCATCAGGAAGAAGGTGCCGGTGCTCTGCGACTTGAAGCCCTCGGGCAAGTACGTTGCGGTCGACTTCCATCGCGCGGGCGGCGTGCCGCAGGTGCTCAAGATGCTCCTGAAGGCGGGCCTGCTGCATGGCGACTGCATGACCATCACGGGCCGCACGATGGCCGAGGAGCTCGAGGCCGTGCCCGATGCGCCAAAGGCGGGCCAGGACGTGATCCGGCCGATGAGCGATCCGCTGTACAAGGAAGGCCACCTCGCGATCCTGCGCGGCAACCTCGCCACCGAAGGATGCGTCGCTAAGATCACGGGACTCAAGAATCCGTCCATCACCGGTCCTGCGCGCGTCTTCAATTCCGAGCCGGAGGTGATGGACGCGATCATGGCGCGCAAGATCAAGCCGGGCGACGTGGTGGTCATCCGCTACGAAGGTCCCAAGGGCGGGCCCGGCATGCAGGAGATGCTGGCGCCCACGTCCGCGCTGATCGGCCAGGGCCTGGGCGAGTCGGTGGGCCTGCTCACCGACGGCCGGTTCTCGGGCGGCACATGGGGCATGGTCGTGGGGCACGTCGCGCCTGAAGCCTTCGTGGGCGGCACGATCGCGCTGGTGCAGGAAGGCGACTCGATCACCATCGATGCCCACAAGCTCCTCATCCAGCTCAACGTCGACGAAGCAGAGCTCGCGCGCCGCCGCGCAGCGTGGCAGCCTCCGAAGCCGCGCTACACGCGCGGGCTGCTTGCGAAATACACGCGCCTCGTGTCGACGGCGAGCAAGGGCGCGATCACGGACGGTACGGCATGACACGCGTCGTCGCCTTGACGTTCGCGGTTGCCCTCGCGGGATGTGCCGCCACGAGCCCGCCGCCGGCGGCCCCCGTGCCTCCCGCCAAGCCCGCCGCTCCCGCGGCGCCTGCCGTCCCGACGCCGGCCGCGCCGGCCGCGCGGTCGCCGCACGGCACTACCGTGATCAATCCGGGATTCGAGTCGACGGTACCCGGCCGCCGCAACAACGATCCGGAAGGCTGGTTCTCGCATCAGCACGCCGGCACCCTGTCGTATCGCTTCACACTGGACACGACCAATCCGCGCAGCGGCGCCCGCAGCCTGCGCATCGAGAACATCGGCCCGGAGCCCTACGGCGCGATCACCCAGACGATCGACGGCAGGCCCTATCGCGGCAAGACGGTTCGGCTTTCCGCGTGGCTGCGCACGCAGGACACCGAGAACGCCGCGCTCACGCTGGCGGCCATGGCCAACGGCATCCCGCTCGCGAACAACTTCATGTCGGAGCGGCCGGTGAAAGGGACGACCGGATGGGCGCGTTACACCATCACGCTGCCGATCGCGCCCAATGCGGAGTTCGTCGAGGTCGGCGCGATGATCCAAGGCAAGGGATCGCTCTGGTTCGACGACGTCGAGATCGACGTCACGAGTCCGTGACAGGCACGCTTTCGGCGTCCGCGCAGCGCGTGCAGGACGCGCTCGACGCCGCGGGCGTCACGACGCGCATCGTCGAGTACGACGTGCCCGCGCGCACGTCCGCAGAGGCCGCGGCGGTGCTTGGATGCACCGTCGGGCAGATCGCGAAGTCCCTCGTGTTCAGGAGCGCATCCGGTGCGCCCGTGCTGGTGATCGCGAGCGGCGCCCATCGCGTCGACGAGTCGAAGATCGCGGCGCTGGCCGGCGAGGACATCGGCAAGGCCGATGCCGCGTTCGTCCGCAACGCGACGGGCCATGCGATCGGAGGCATCCCCCCGCTCGGGTGGAGCGCCGCGCGCACGTTCATCGACCGGAATCTCCTGGCCTTCGAGACCGTTTACGCGGCAGGGGGCACGCCGCACGCGATGTTCCCGATCGCGCCGCGCGATCTCGTGCGCGTCGCAGGCGGCCTGGTGGCCGACACCGCGCCCTGAAGGAGCGTCCATGGATCGCCGAACGTTCTTGCTGTCGACCCCGGCGCTGCTCGCGACCGCATGCATCTCGGTGGGCGGTGCGGCGGGGCCGCCCGCGCCCGAGCCCAGGTTCCGCGTCGGCGACCGCTGGGTGTACAACTGCGCCGATGGATTCCGGCTGCCCGTGACCTGGACCGAGACGCACGAGGTCACCGCGGTCGATGCGACCGGCATCGCGGTGCGCGTCACCGGACAGGGCGGCGTCAACTTCGAGCGCGTCGAGCTCCTCTCCTCGCCCGGTGTCGTGAAGATCGGCGCCGCCTACGATCCCGACGAGACGCGCGAGTTCGAACCGCCGATGGTGCGCTTCCAGTTCCCGCTGACGCCCGACGCGCAGTGGTCGCAGAACCTGCGCAACCTCAATCCCGCCAACCAGCTTCGCAGCAGCATCGGGCGCACCGTGCGCGTCGGCGGCTACGAGACCGTGGCGGTTCCGGCGGGCACGTTCAACGCGATCCTCATGCGCACGCTCATGAGCGTGGACGACAACAACCCCTTCCGCTGGCCGACCAGCGCCAACTACGTGACCTGGTGGTCGGAGGAGGTGGGCAACGTCGTGCGCATGACCAAGTACGCGACCTATCGCGAGCGCGGCGACGGCCGCGACGCCATCGAGATCCGGGCACAGAACACCCTCATCGAGCTCGCGTCTTTTTCCCGGGTTCGCGCGTAGGCCGGCGCTTCGCCGAGGCGCGTAGCGCTGCCCCTTGCGCAAGGCGCAGCCACTCGCGCATGGCGTCGCGGCTTTCCAGCGCATCTTCGGGCAGCCGGTAGTAGCTCGTCACCTCGACCACGCCGGACTTCTTCGCGAAGGTGAAGGGTTCGAGCGCCTCGGCGACGAAGCGCGGCCGCGTGACGTCGTCCGTCTTGAGGTACAGCACGTCGTCGACGACGATGCCGACGATTCCGCCGTCGACGTAGATGCCGTGCCCGCCGAACATCGCGCGCGCGGACGGCTTCGCGTCTCGCGCGAGCTCCAGCACGTGCGCGACGAAATCGGGGGAGTTGGCCACGACACCGGGCCTTCAGAGCCCGAGCCGCTGCCAGAGGGCGCCGGTGAGCCCCGCGGTGTTGAGCGTGTAGAAGTGGAGTCCCGGCGCGCCCTCTTCCAGGAGCTTCGCGCAAAGATCGCTCACCACGTCGAGCCCGAACGCGCGGATCGACGCGGCGTCGTCGCCGAAGGCCTCGAGCTTGCGCCTGATCCATCGCGGAATCTCGGCGCCGCACGCGTCCGAGAAGCGGGCGAGGCGCGCCGCCGAGTGGATGGGCATGATGCCCGGCACGATGGGAATGGTGAGCCCGCGCGCGGCGCACGCGTCCACGAAGCTCCAGTAGGCGTCGCGGTTGAAGAAGTACTGGGTGATCGCCGAGTCGGCGCCCGCGCGCACCTTGCGCTCGAAGTGCTCGAGGTCTTCCTGCGGGCTGCGCGCCTGCGGGTGATACTCGGGATAGCACGCGACGTCGATGTGGAAGTGGTCGCCCGTCTCTTCGCGGATGAACGCGACGAGGTCGCTTGCGTAGCGAAACTCGCCCGCGTCGACCGAGCCCGAGGGCAGGTCGCCGCGCAACGCCACCACGTGATCGACGCCGATCTCGCGGTACTGCGTGAGCACGTCGCGCAGCGACTGGCGGCTGCCGCCGATGCACGAGATGTGCGGCGCCGAAGGCAAGCCTTCCGCGAGCATGTCGCGCACGGTCTCGAGCGTGCCTTCGCGCGTCGAGCCGCCGGCGCCGAAGGTCACCGAGCAGAACGCGGGGCCGAGCGGCGCAAGCTGCGCGCGCACCTCGCGCAGCTTGGCGACACCGTCGGGCGTCCGCGGCGGAAAGAACTCGAAGCTGAACGTGCCCTCGCGTCGTGCCATCACGCGCGCTTCCTCGGCATGAGGATGGACGACAGCGCCCACGAGATGACGCTGTAGACGATGGCGCCGAACACGCCCGACCAGAACCCCTCGACGTGGAACCCCGGCCAGAACGAGCCGACGGCCCAGAACAGGAGACCGTTGATCACGAAGATGAAAAGCCCGAGCGTGAGGATCGTGACCGGCAGCGTGAGGATCACGAAGATGGGCCGGATGATGCTGTTGATGAAGCCCAGCACCACGGCGACGAGCAGCGCGGTCAGGAAGGAGTCGACGTTGATCGACGAGAAGACGTACGGCAGCGCGAGCAGCGCCACCGCGTTGATGAGCCAGGTGAGGAGGAGACGCATCAGGGAGCTCCATCGAGATAGGGCTTGACCGCGGCGAAGAGCGTGGCGCTGACGGGCGCCGCAATGCCCGACTCGCGCGCCATGCGCACGACCGCCCCCGACAGCCACGGCGCTTCGAGGCGGTGGCCCGCGGCAAGGTCGTTCTGCATCGAGGAGCGCATCGCGGCCGGCAGGCCATCGAGGAAGGCTAGCTGGCGCGCCACGTACTCGTCCGCGAGGGCAACGCCGCGCGCGCGTCCCGCGGCGGCGGCTTCCGCGACCGCGGCCTCGAACGTCGTGCGGAGATCGGGATCGCTGCGGACCACGCCGACGGGCTGGCGCGCCATCGACGTGCAGCCCGACATCGCGGAGAGCATGCAGAACTTCTCCCACAGCGCGCGGCGCACGTCGGGCGAGACGTCGCACTGCACGCTGGCGGTGGCGCACGCTTCCTTGAACGCTTGCGCCGCACCGGCGGTGCGGGGGTCGAACGCCCCGACCACGAGGCGCGCCATCGAGCCCGTGTGCGCGATGACGCCGGGTGCGCGGATCGTCGACGCGATGTATGCGATGCCGCCCAGCACACGATCGTCCCCCAGCTCGCGCCGCAGGATGTCGGGCGCGTCGACGCCGTTCTGGAATGGAATGGCGACTCCGCCCTTCGCGAGCAGTGGCGCAAGCCGCCGGGCCGTGGCCTCGACGTCCCACAGCTTGACGCACACCATCGCGACGTCGCATGGCGGCATGGCGCCCATGTCGTCGGTGAACACCGCGTTGGTGACGGTCGCGTTGCCCGACCCGCTTTCGATGCAAAGGCCGCGCTCGCGCAGTGCGGCGAGGTGCGCGCCCCGTGCGAGAAACGCGACCTCGTGATCCGCCTGCGCGAGGCGGCCGCCGAAGTAGCCGCCGACGCCGCCGGTTCCGATGACCGAGATCTTCATGGAGTTTCCGTGAACGGGTGAACGGGTAAAGCGGTGAACGAGTGAACGGGTGAACGGGTGAAGTGCAATGGGCGCCGGTGGCAAGCACGCGCGCCGACGGCACTTGCGTTCGGTGCCTTCACCCGTTCACTCGTTCACCGAACTATTCACCCGTTCAACGAACTCAGTACCGATACGTATCCGGCTTGTACGGCCCCTCCGGACGCACGCCGATGTAGCGCGCCTGCTTGTCGGTCAGGTCGGTGAGCATGGAGCCGAGCTTGGAGAGCTGCAGCCGTGCGACCTTCTCGTCGAGGTGCTTGGGCAGCACGTACACGCCCACGGGATACTGCTTGCCGCCGGTGCGGGCGTCGGCCCAAAGCTCGATCTGCGCCATCGTCTGGTTGGCGAACGACGAGGACATGACGTAAGACGGATGCCCCGTGCCGCAGCCCAGGTTCACGAGGCGGCCTTCGGCGAGCAGGATGATGCGCTTGCCGTCGGGGAAGATCACGTGGTCGACCTGCGGCTTGATGTTCTCCCACTTGTACGCCTTGAGCGCCGCGACCTCGATCTCGTTGTCGAAATGGCCGATGTTGCACACGATCGCCTGGTCCTTCATGCGCTTCATGTGCTCATGGGTGATGATGTCGATGTTGCCCGTGGCCGTGACGAAGATGTCGGCCTTGTCGCAGGCGTAGTCCATCGTCACGACGCGGTAGCCTTCCATGGCGGCCTGCAGCGCGCAGATGGGATCGATCTCGGTGATCCACACCTGCGCCGACAGCGCGCGCAGCGCCTGCGCCGAGCCCTTGCCCACGTCGCCGTAGCCCGCGACCAGCGCCACCTTGCCGGCGATCATCACGTCGGTCGCGCGCTTGATGCCGTCCACCAGCGACTCGCGGCAGCCGTAGAGGTTGTCGAACTTGGACTTGGTGACCGAGTCGTTGACGTTGATCGCCGGGAAGCCGAGCTTGCCTTCCTTGTGCATCGAGTACAGGCGCTTGACGCCGGTGGTCGTCTCCTCGGTCACGCCCTTGATGCCGGCCTTGAGCTTGGAGTAGTAACGGGGGTCCTTCTTGATGTGCGCCTTGATCGCGTCGAACAGGGCCGTCTCCTCCTCGTTGGTGGGATGCGCGATGCAGGAGGGATCGGACTCGGCTTGCGTGCCAAGGTGCACGAGCAGCGTGGCGTCGCCGCCGTCGTCGAGGATCATGTTCGGCCCATCATGGCCGGGCCACTCGAAGATGCGATGCGTGAAGTCCCAGTACTCGACGAGCGACTCTCCCTTGAACGCGAACACCGGCGTGCCGCTCTTGGCGATCGCGGCGGCGGCGTGGTCCTGCGTCGAATAGATGTTGCACGAGGCCCAGCGGACTTCGGCGCCGAGCGCCTGCAGGGTCTCGATCAGCACTGCCGTCTGGATGGTCATGTGCAGCGAGCCCGCGATGCGCGCGCCGCGCAGCGGCTGCTCGGGGGCGAATTCCTCGCGAATCGCCATGAGGCCGGGCATCTCCGTCTCGGCGATGCGGATTTCCTTGCGGCCCCAGTCGGCGAGCGAGAGGTCGGCGACCTTGAAGTCGGCGAAGTTCCTGGTTTCGGATGCAGCGTTCACGGAAGTCACTCCTTGTCGAGCGACCCGCTGCGGATGAAGGGATGGCGCCTCGTCATCCCGCGAGCGGATCGCGGTTCAACGAGCGCGGTTGCCGGTGGGGACGATGCCCCCTGGAGTTCCCGAGCCTGGCCCGCATCGAAGGCGGGTTGCAACGCTCCTCGGGAAGTGCGCGATTCTAACGCATCCGCGGCGTTTTTGGTTCCGGCGGCGGGATGCCCGCGGCGGCGAAGATCGCGTTCGAGAGGCTCGACTCGCGCTTGTAGAACCCCTCCGTGTGGAACGTCTCCTCGAGCCCGAAGTGCTCGTAGTCGAGGCGATGCAGCATCTCGTGGACGAGCGTGCGCACGAACGAGCGGAACGCGACCACCTGCTTCTTCTGCGCCGTCTTCATCCACACCGAGATGCGCGCGCGCGGGATCTCCTCGGCGGGCTCGTAGAGGCCGTGCAGCTCACCTTCGTAGTCGGAGGGGCGCACCGCCAGGACGCGCACGTCCACGCGCGGCACCGTAAAGCCGTCGACCAGCGCATCGACGAGTGTCTGCGATCCCGACTGCACGGTCGGGCGGTGCCCGCGGGCGAGCCCGTCGGCGATCCCCAGCACGGGGCGTGCGACGTCGAGCCCCTCGGGCAGCGGCAGCGCGACGATCGCGTCGCTCCGGCGATAGATGGCCTGGCGCGAGGGCGAGAGGCGATCGTAGTAGGCGAACGGCATGCCGGCCTCACCAAAGACAAAGGCCGCCCGGAATGCGAGGCGGCCTCTGCTGCAATCGGGCTCCGGTTCCGGAAGGGCGTGCGAGGAACCGGCAGCGCCCCTTCGGGGGAATCAGTTCTTCTTGATCTTCTCGAGCATCTTGAAGATGCCCTTGGGCGCGCCCACGAACATGCGCTTGAAGGTCTTGGGCAGGCAGCGGCGCTCGAGGGTGTTGCGGCGGGTGCGGGAACGTTCGGCCATGATCGTGCTTCGGACGGGTTGAGAGGGTCTATCTTACCGTACCCGGGGCACCCGAGGAAGCCTGGGCGGTCTTGGAGCTCGGCAGGCCGACGGTGCCGAACACGTCGGTGACGAGCCACATGCGCGGGCCGATGTCCACGTCGTAGCGGACGACCCTGTCCGGCTGCTGGGCGGCGCCCGGCGGTACCGACCATCCGAACTCCAGCGTCGCCTTGCCTTCGCCCACCGCGCGGAAGCGGTAGGCCGTCGTATCGGCCACGCCGACCAGGCCGGGGGGCTTGGGCTGGGGCGTGTAATCGGGGCCGCCGACGATCTGGAGATTGGGCGTGGCGGAGCGCAGCACCCAGCCGTACCCGGTGTCGGGGTCCGGCGGGAGGCTCACCACCAGCGGCGTTCCGACACGCATGGCGACGCTGCCGCCGTTGGCAGGCGCGGCGACTTCCTCGCGTTCCAGCGTCGCGCAGGACGCGAGGGCGAGTGGCAGGAGCAGCAGGGGGAGGCGCGGGTTCGTCATGATCACTCCACGGTCACTTGGTAGCGCAGGGACTTGGTCGCGGGCGCGGCGTCGTCGAACGGCCCGTACTCGAACACGAGCGTGACCGTCCCCGGCCGGTCGGCGCGAAAGCGGAACACGTTCCATCCGCCGTCGCCCAGCACGATCCCGTTCTTGGTGAGGAAGATCCGCTCCCCCAGCTGGTTCAGGGTCGGCGCGAATTTCGCGGGAGAGCGCCAGTGGGACCCGCTGCGCGGATCGGCGTCGAGCAGGACCTTGAGCTCGTGCCCCGGCTTCAGCGTCACCTTCGAGCCGTCCGCCGCGTTGTCGAGGTCGACGGAGGTCACCGGAGGCGTCCGCGGCATCACGCGGTACGTGTCGGTCGGCAGCGCGCCGGGCGCCGGCTGCGCCG
>CAZIZD010000154.1:0-9746 GCA_964543615.1 uncultured Alcaligenaceae bacterium
TGCACCAGATCTTGCGCGGCGACATGCCGCGCTCCTCGGAGGGCACGTCGCGCAGCTCGAACGTGGCACCCACGCCGCCGCCGTGCGCAAGCTCGGGCAGCGCGTTGGACAGTCCGCCTGCGCCGACGTCGTGGATGGAGAGAATGGGATTGGCCGCACCGAGCTGCCAGCACCGGTCGATCACTTCCTGCGCGCGGCGCTCGATCTCGGCATTGCCGCGCTGCACCGAATCGAAGTCGAGGTCGGCCGTGTTGACGCCGGTGGCCATCGACGATGCGGCGCCGCCGCCCATGCCGATCAGCATGCCGGGACCGCCCAGCTGGACGAAGAGCGTGCCTTCCGACAGGTCGTGCTTGTGCGTGTGATCCGCGCGGATGTTGCCGACGCCGCCCGCGATCATGATCGGCTTGTGATAGCCGCGCACTTCACCGGCGACCTCCTGCTCGAACGTGCGGAAGTAGCCGGTCAGGTTCGGGCGGCCGAACTCGTTGTTGAACGAGGCGGCGCCGATGGGGCCCTCGATCATGATCGACAGCGCGGAGGCAATGCGGCCGGGCTTGCCGAAGTCGCGCTCCCACGCGTGGGTGAGACCGGGGATGCGCAGGTTGGATACGGTGAAGCCGACGAGGCCCGCCTTGGGCTTGGCGCCGATGCCCGTCGCGCCCTCATCGCGGATCTCGCCGCCGGAACCTGTCGCTGCCCCCGGGAACGGTGCGATGGCGGTCGGGTGGTTGTGCGTCTCCACCTTCATGAGCGTGTGCGTCAGCTCGCGCGCCGCGCCGTACCTGCCGCCCTCGCGCGGATGGAAGCGCGCGACCGTCGCGCCCTCCATCACCGCGGCGTTGTCGGAATAGGCAACGACCGTGCCCTGCGGATGCGCGCGGTGCGTCTCGCGGATCATGCCGAAGAGGCTCATGTCCTGCGGCACGCCGTCGACGATCCACGTCGCGTTGAAAATCTTGTGCCGGCAGTGCTCGGAGTTGGCCTGCGCGAACATCATGAGCTCGACGTCGGTCGGATCGCGGCCGAGCTTCCTGAAGCTCGCTTCCAGGTATTCGATCTCATCGGCCGCGAGCGCGAGACCGAGCTCGACGTTGGCCTGCGCAAGACCGGTGACCGGGATCGTCGCAAGGGGACGCGGCTCGACGTGCGCGAAGAGCTGCGTGCATGCCGCGGGATCGTCGAGCACCGCTTCGGTCATGCGGTCGTGGATGAGGGGCAGCAACGCCGCGCGATCGTCCGCGGACAACCCACCGCCCTTTGTCGCCACGCGATAGAGCACCCCGCGCTCGATGCGCCGGACCGCGTCGAGCCTGCAATTGCGCGCGATGTCCGTAGCCTTGGACGACCACGGCGAGATGGTACCGGGCCGCGGCACGACGACGAACTGGGTGCCGTCCGTCGTGTGGTCCTCATGGGGCTCGGGGCCATAGGTCAGCAGCGCGTCGAGCGTCGCGCGCTCCTCGGGCGTGAGCGCGCGCTCGACCTCGACGAAATGGACGTACGTCGCGGCAATGCGCGCAATGCCGTGACCGGGATGGGATTCGGAAAGACCTGCGAGAAGCTTGGCGAGACGGAACGGCGAAAGCGCCGGCCGGCCCGCCAACGAAAGGATGTCCATCGTCGGCGGGAGTACGTAAAACCGGATTTTACCTTGCCCGCCTCTGCACGCGGCCAGGGCATGCGAGTTTCGCCCGCTCGCTCACTGCGACCCGGTCAGGAAGTCGAAGTCGCAACCTTCCGGCGCCTGGAGCACGCTGCGGCGATACAGCGCCGCATACCCGCGCGATGGCACGGGCGGAGGCTGCCAGGATTCGAGCCTTCGCGCGATCTCGCTCGCTTCGACCAGGAGATCGATGCGCTTTTCCGCCACCGACAGCCGGATGCGGTCGCCGTTGCGCACGGCGGCGAGCGGTCCGCCCACCGCGGCCTCGGGCGACGTGTGCAGGACGATCGTGCCGTAGGCCGTGCCGCTCATGCGCGCATCCGAGATGCGCACCATGTCCTTGACGCCCGCGCGCGCGAGCTTCGACGGGATGGGCAGGTAGCCGGCCTCGGGCATCGCCGCGCCGTGCGGCCCCGCGTTCTTGAGGACGAGGAAGTCGTTCGCGTTGACGTCGAGCGCGGGATCGTCGATGCGCGCGGCGAGATCCTCGAGGCTCTCGAAAACGACCGCGCGTCCTTCCGACTCGAACAGCGCGGGCGTGGCGGCCGCGCGTTTGAAGATCGCACCGTCGGGCGCGAGCGTTCCGCGCAGGACGACGAGCCCGCCCTCCTTCGACACGGGCTCGGCTGCGGAGTGGATCACGTTGCGGTCGATCCAGTCGAGCGGAGCTTCCAGGCGCTCGCGCAGCGTGATGCCGGCGACGGTCATGCAGTCGGGATTGAGGAGATGTCGCAACTCTCGCAGCACCGCGCCCATGCCGCCGGCCGCGTTGAAGTCCTCCATGTAGCCTTCGCCGACGGGCTTCAAGTCGACGAGCACCGGCGTCTCGTCGGAGATGGCGTTGATGCGGTCCGGCGAGAGGCGGATGCCGCGCCGTCCAGCCACCGCGGTGAGATGTACTACGGCGTTGGTCGAGCCGCCGAGCGCCATCAGCACGCGAAACGCGTTCTCGACCGACGCTTGCGTGATGATCTGCGACGGCAGGATCGGATTGTGCGCGAGGCGAACCGCAGCCTTGCCGGACTCCTCGGCGGCTACCAGCCGCTGCGCGTCGACCGCCGGAATCGCGGCCGTGCCCGGCAGCGCCATCCCGAGCGCCTCCGCGATGCACGCCATCGTGCTCGCCGTGCCCATGACTGCGCACGTGCCCGCCGTGGTGGCAAGCCTGCCTTCGATGCGATCGACTTCGTCGCGATCGATGTCCCCCGCGCGGAACTTGGCCCAGAAGCGGCGGCAGTCGGTGCACGCGCCGAGGCGTTCCCCGCGATAACGGCCCGTCATCATGGGGCCGGTCACGAGTTGCACCGCGGGACGATCTGCCGAAGCGGCCCCCATGAGCTGCGCGGGCACCGTCTTGTCGCAGCCGCCGATCATCACGACCGCGTCCATGGGCTGCGCGCGGATCATCTCCTCGACGTCCATCGACATGAGGTTGCGGAACATCATGCTCGTTGGATTGAGGAAGACCTCGCCCAGCGAGACCGTGGGGAAAGCGCGCGGCAATCCGCCGGCCGCGAGCACGCCGCGCGCCACTGCTTCCGCGAGCTCCGGCATGTAACGGTGGCAGTTGTTGAACTCGGACGGCGAGGTCGCGATGCCGATGACGGGCTTGTTCAGGAGCTCGGTCGACAGCCCCATCGAGCGCGCCATCGAGCGGCGCAGGTAGCGCGCGAAGTCGCGGTCGCCGTAATTGGTGAGGCCGCGATCGAGGCCCAGCGGTTTGTCGTTATTCAACTTTGCCAATCTTCTTCACCACGTCCGACATCTTCGTCGCGTCGGCGTCGACGTACTTCTGGAACTCGGGCGAGTCGAGGTACTGGATGGGGCTGCCCGCGGTGGTCAGCACCTCCTTCACCTTGGGATCGTTGGCGGCCGCGCGCGCGGCGTCGCGAAGCTTCGCCACGACGGCATCGGGTGTCCCCGCCGGCACGAACAGCCCCGACCATTGCGCATACTGGACGTCGGTGCCGGACTCCTTGAGCGTCGGGACGTCGGGGAGCGCCGTGAGACGCACGTCGCCCCAGTGCGCGAGCACGCGCACCTTGCCGGCCTTGACCTGCTGGACGACGGTCGCCGGACCCGTTGCCACCGCGTCGACCTGGCCGCCCAGCAATCCGACGATGGCCGGACCGGCACCGGTGTAGGGAACGTGGACCATCTTCACGCCGGCCGCGCCCGCGAACATTTCCATGGGCACGTGCATCGTGCCGTAGTTGCCGGAGGAGCCATACGTGAACTTGCCGGGGTTCTTCTTCGCGTCGGAGATGAAGTCCGCGAGCGTCTTCCACGGCGCATCCGCGCGCACCGCGAACACGGTGGGGTCGGCGGTGAAGCGCGCGATGGGCTTCAACTGGCCGATCTGGTACATGGGCTCGCGCCCGAGGATTCTGTCGGCCTCCGGCAGCACCGTCAGCGAAGCGAGGGACATGAGGATCGTGTAGCCGTCGGGCTTTGCCTTGGCGACCTGCGCCATGCCGATGCCGCCGCCCGCGCCCGGCTTGTTCTCGATGACCACGGGCTGGCCCAGTGCACGGCCCATCGCCTCGGCCACCGGGCGCCCGACGGTATCCGCCACGCCACCGGGGGGGAACGGCACGACCATGGTCACCGGATGATCGGGATACTGGGCGTGGGCAGATACGGCACAGACTACGGCAAGGCATGCAAGGAGGTAGCGCATCGGGATGCTCCAAGTAGCTCGGGCTTCAGCCCGACGCGCTGGATCACGCCGGCCTGAAGCCCTGCCCACAGCATAGCGGACTGTCAGTGCTGCAATATCTTCGCGAGGAACTGCTGCGCGCGCTCCGAGCGCGGCGTGCCGAAGAATTCCTCCTTCGTCGCGTCTTCGACGATCTTGCCCTGGTCCATGAAGATCACGCGGTGGCTCACCTTGCGCGCGAAGCCCATCTCGTGCGTGACCACCATCATGGTCATGCCTTCCTGCGCGAGCTGCACCATCACGTCGAGGACTTCGCCCACCATCTCCGGATCGAGCGCCGAGGTGGGCTCGTCGAACAGCATCACGATCGGGTCCATCGACAGCGCGCGGGCGATGGCCACGCGCTGCTGCTGGCCGCCCGAGAGCTGTCCGGGGAACTTGTCCTTGTGCGCGATGAGACCGACGCGATCGAGCATCTTGAGCCCGCGCGCCAACGCCTCGTCCCGGCCGCGGTTGAGGACCTTGATCTGCGCGAGGGTGAGGTTCTCCGTCACCGACAGGTGTGGAAAGAGCTCGAAGTGCTGGAACACCATGCCGCAGCGCGAGCGCAGCTTCGGCAGGTTGGTCTTGGGGTCGGCGAGCGAGATGCCGTCGACGACGATGTCGCCCTTCTGGAACGGCTCGAGCGCGTTGACGGTCTTGATGAGGGTCGACTTGCCCGAGCCCGAGGGCCCGCAGACCACCACCACCTCGCCCTTCTCGATCTTGGTGGTGCAGTCGGTCAGCACCTGGAAGCTGCCGTACCACTTGCTCACGTCCTTGATGTCGATCATTTTCTGCAGTTCCCCGATCAGCGAATGATGGCGATCTTCTTCTGCAGCCGTCGCACGAGCATCGACAGGCTGAAGCAGATCACGAAGTAGGTGACGGCGGCGAGAAGGTACATCTCGACCGGGCGGTTGAAGTTCTTGCCCGCGACCTCGAATCCCTTGAGGAGGTCGTACGCGCCCACCGCGTACACGAGGGACGTGTCCTGGAACAGGATGATCGTCTGCGTAAGCAGCACGGGCAGCATGTTTCGGAACGCCTGCGGGAGCACGATGAAGCGCATGCACTGCGGATAGGTCATGCCCACCGCGTAGCCGGCGGACACCTGGCCCTTGGGCACCGACTGGATGCCCGCGCGCATGATCTCCGAGTAGTACGCGGCCTCGAACACGGTGAAGGTGACCATCGCGGAGATCTCCGCGCCGAGCGGCCTGCCGATGAGGAGCGGAATCAGCAGGAAGAACCACAGGATCACCATCACGAGCGGGATCGACCGCAGCGTGTTGACGTAGAACGCCGCCGGGTACACGAGCCACTTCTTGCCCGACAGCCGCATCAGCGCGATCAGCGTGCCGAGCGCGATGCCTCCCACCATGGCGACCACGGTGAGCTGGAACGAGAAGATGAGACCCTTGAGGATGAAGCTCTGGAGGATGCCCCAGTCGAGGAAGGCGAACGAGAGATTCACAGGTCACCTCCCCACGCGGCATGCGCCGGGACCAACGGAACGTGGCGGCTCATTTCCCGCCTCCGATCATGCCGGGCACCTGGACGCGCTTCTCGATCACGGCGGCGACGCGATTCACGGCGAACGCCGAGATGAAGTACAGGAACGTGACCGCGAGATAGATCTCGACGCCGCGCGAGGTCTCCTCCTGCGCCTGCATCGCGAAGAACGTGAGCTCGGTGATGCTCACCGCGAACGCCACCGACGAGTTCTTGATGATGTTCATCGACTCGCTGGTGAGCGGCGGGATGACGATGCGGAACGCCATCGGCAGCAGCACGTACCGGTACGTCTGCGGCAGCGTGAGTCCCATGGCGAGGCCGGCGTAGCGCTGGCCGCGGGGCAGCGCCTGGATGCCCGCCCTCACCTGCTCGGAAATTCGCGCCGAGGTGAAGAACCCGAGCGCGATCACGACCGCCCAGAAGCTGTCCACGCTCTGCAGCGGCTTGAAGATGGACGGAACGACGTGGTACCAGAGGAAGATCTGGACCAGCAGGGGAACGTTCCGGAAGAGCTCGGTCCAGGCGTTGCCGAGCCACACGAGGCTCTTCACCGGCGTGGTGCGGAAGACGCCCATGATCGAGCCGACGACCAGCGCCACCACCAGCGAGCAGCTGGCAACGAGGAGCGTCCACTTCCACGCATCCATCATCCAGGCGAAGTACGTGCGCCCGTCCCCCGTGTCCTGCAAGAAAACCTGCCAATCCCAGCTCATCCCCTGCCTCGCTTCCGAAAGCGAATCGGATCACGCAAAAAAAGGCGCGACGCCGGTTGCCATGCGTCGCGCCTTGGTCGTGAATGCCTGCGGCAGCCGCGTTACGGCGTCGCGTACTCCTCCATCGGCTTGGTGTTGGGGTTGGCCCACGCCGCCTTGGTCGCATCCGACAGCGGCAGCCCGACCTTCGTGTTGGCCGGCGGGATGGCCTGCATGAACCACTTGTCGTACATCTTGGCGAGCTGGCCGCTCTTGACCATGCCCTGGATGCTGGCATCGACCGCCTTCTGGAACGCAGGGTCGTCCTTGCGCATCATGCAGGCGATGGGCTCCACCGACAACACTTCGCCGACGATCTTGAAGTCGGCGGGATTCTTGGCCTTCGAGGCAAGGCCCGCGAGGATCTGGCCGTCCATCACGAACGCGTCGGCGCGGCCGCTCTCGAGCAGCAGGAAGCTGTCGGCGTGGTCCTTGCCGAACACTTCCTTGAAGTCCATGCCCTGCGCGCGCTTGTTCTTGCGCAGCGTCTGCACGGACGTGGTGCCGGTGGTGGTGGCGACGGTCTTGCCGTTGAGATCGCCGATGCCCTTGATGTTGGAGCTCGACTTGACCAGGATGCGGCCTTCCTCGACGTAGGTGGTCATCGCGAACGCGACGTCCTTCTGCCGCGCTGCGTTGTTGGTCGTCGAGCCGCACTCGAGGTCGACGGTGCCGTTCTGCACGAGCGGGATGCGGTTCTGCGAGGTGACCGGCTGGTACTTGACCGCGAGCTGGTTCATGCCGAGCTGCTTCTGGATGTCGGAAGCGATCTTCTCCGCCATCTCGGTGTGGAAGCCGACATACTTGCCGTCGCCCAGCGTGTACGCGAGCGCGCCCGACGATTCACGGGTGCCGAGTACGATGGTGCCGCTGTCCTTTATCTTCTTGAGCGTGCCCGAGTCCTGCGCGTACGCGGTGACGGCGAACATCGCCGTGACGAGCGCGAGGATGGTCTTGGTATGGAACTTCATCGAAACCTCCGGAAAGATCGCCGCATGAACGATACGCGGCGGGAGCATGGAATTGGCGTGACGGAACCGGGTGGACCCCGGAAGCGATATGACGAATTAGTGTAGCGGCGGGCCCCAGCCTTGTCCATGCGCGTGCGTCCGCGAGTGCTCGACAACTATAATCCTCCCATGACAGCGGCATTGGACCCGATACTGACGATCCCCGAGGTGCGCGGCATCGAGCGGCGGCACGCCGATGCGGGTCTCATGGAACGTGCAGGCGCCGCCGCCGCGGAGCGCGTGCTGCACCTTGCCGGGGATCGCGGACGCCCGATCGTGGTGCTCGCCGGTCCCGGCAACAACGGCGGCGACGCCTTCGTCGTCGCCCGCCTCCTGCGCGGCCGCTTCCAGAACGTGCACGTCGTGCTTACCGGCGATGCCGCGCGGCTTCCGCCGGACGCGGCCGCGGCGTACCGCGCGTTTGTCGAAGGCGGCGGGACCACGACGGTCGAGCCACCCGCAGCGCAGCCCGGACTCGTCGTCGACGGCCTCCTCGGCATCGGCCTCACGCGCCCGCCCGAGGGACGCACGGCGGACCTCGTGCTGTGGGCCAACGCGAGCGGTGCGCCGATCCTCTCGATCGACGTGCCCACGGGACTCGACGCCGCGACGGGACAGGCGCACGCACCCGCGATCCGCGCGACCTCGACCTCGACCTTCATCGCGCTGAAGCCGGGCCTTCTCACCGCCGACGGCCCCGACTTGTGCGGCGACATCGTGGTGCACTCCCTGGGCCTTGCGGTCCACGATGAGGCACACGGCCACCGGCTCGACTGGGACGCCCTGGCCGCATCGATGCCCGCGGTGCTCGCGCGGCGCACGCGCAACGTCAACAAGGGCACGTTCGGAACGCTCGGCATCCTGGGCGGGACCGAAGGCATGGGCGGTGCGCTGATCCTCGCCGGACGCGCCGCGATGCGCGTCGGCGCGGGCAAGGTCTGGCTCGGCTTCCTCATGGCCGACCCGCCCAAGCTCGACACCGGCATGCCCGAGCTCATGCTGCGGCATGCGGGGGCCGTGCTCGATGCGCAGCCCGATGCCCTCGTCGCGGGGCCGGGCCTCGGCACGAGCGACGCGGCGCGCTCGCTTCTCCTGCGTGCGCTTGCGCTGCAGATTCCGCTCGCGCTCGATGCCGATGCGCTCAACCTCATCGCCCGTGATCCACCGCTGCTCGCCGCGGTGCAATCGCGCGGTGCGCCTACCCTCGCGACGCCGCATCCCGGCGAAGCGGCGCGGCTCCTGCGCGTGCCCGTCACCGACGTGCAGAACGACCGCATGGGCGCGGCTCGCGAGCTCGCGAGCCGCCTCGCCGCCAACGTCATCCTGAAGGGCGCGGGCAGCGTGCTCGCGCATCCGGACGGCACGTGGGACATCAACGCGAGCGGCGGACCCGCGCTCGCGACCGCCGGCAGCGGCGACGTGCTTTGCGGATTGCTGGGTGCGCTCCTCGCGCAGCAGCTCGATGCCCGCACGGCGCTGCGTTACGCGGTGTGCCTTCACGGCGCTGCCGCGGACGCACTCGTCGCGCAAGGCATGGGACCGCTCGGCGTGACCGCGTCCGATCTGCCCGACGCCGCGCGCGCCCTTCTCAACGCCGCAGCGCGGCTGCCTACGGCAGGAGCACCGTCGCGCCCGTCGTGACGCGCGACTCGAGCGCGCGGTGAGCGGCTGCGGCCTCGCGCAACGGATACTGCTGGCGCGCCTCCGACTTGATCTTGCCCGCGAGCACGAGATCGAAGAGGTCCTTGGCCATCGGCGCAATCTGCTCGCGCGTCGCCGCGTAAGTAGCCAGTGTGGGACGCGTGACGTACAGCGATCCCTTCTGCGCGAGAATGCCGAGGTTGAACGCCGCCACGGGTCCGGAGGCGTTGCCGAAGACAGCGAGCAGGCCTCGCGGCATGAGGCAATCGAGCGACTGCATGAAAGTGTCCTTGCCCACGGAGTCATAGACCACCGGCACACCCTTGCCGCCCGTGAGCTCCCTGGTCCTCGCCACGAAGTCCTCGCGCGTGTAGACGATGGTGTGCGCGCAGCCGTTGGCCTTGGCGAGCGCGGCCTTGTCGTCGGAGCCGACCGTGCCGATCATGTTGACGCCGAGCGCA
>CAZIZD010000155.1:0-9675 GCA_964543615.1 uncultured Alcaligenaceae bacterium
ACGCGGTCCGGCCGCCATTCCACGGCGAGCTTGTTCCAGAGCTTCTGGCGCAGCGGCATGGGCGTATGCACGCTGTCCGCCCCGAGGAGATGCACCCCGCGCAGGATGAAGGGCATCACCGTCGTCGACAGCTTGTATCCCGCGGCGAGGCCGACGGAGGCGACGGTGCCGCCGATCTTCTGCGTCGACAGGAGCCACGCCAGGATGTCGCCGCCCAGGTTGTCGACGGCTCCCGCGAAGTTCGCGCGGTCGAGGGGCCGGATCTTGCTGAAGTCGAGCGACTGGCGCAGCACGACTTCCTTGGCGCCCAGGCCGCGCAGGTAATCGGACTCCTCGCCCTTGCCGGTGATCGCCACGACGTGATAGCCGAGCTTGGCCAGGATCTCCACGGCGACCGATCCCACGCCACCCGTGGCGCCCGTCACCGCGACGGGGCCGCTCGCGGGCGTGAGGCCGTTGTGCTCCATGAGGTGGATCGCGAGGGCGGCGGTGTAGCCCGCGGTGCCGAGCGTCATGGCGTCGAACGCGGTCATGCTTTCGGGACGGCGCACGACCCAGTCGGCCGGCACGCGCACGTGCTCGGCGTATCCGCCGTCGTGCGCGACCCCCATGTCGTAGCCGTGCACGATGACCTTGTCGCCCTTGCGGAACCGGTTGTCGCCCGAGGCCTCGACCGTACCCGCCATGTCGATGCCGGCGATGGTCGGGTACTTGCGCATGATCTTGCCGGTGCCGTTGTGCGACAGCGCGTCCTTGTAGTTGATCGTCGAGTACTTCGTGCGCACCACGACGTCGCCTTGATCGAGCTCGTCGATCGATGCATTGACGAAGTGGCTCGACACGACGCCGTTTTCCTCGAAGGTGCGGTAGGCCTTGAACGTGGTCATGCGCTTTCTCCTTGCCTCTAGTGACTCGTTTGCGCCGCAGCCTGCTCGGTCGCGTGCGGCAGCGCCATGTATTCGCGGGTGCGCATCTCGGTGAGGCGGCTCACCGTGCGCGGGAATTCCTGGGCGTTGCGCCCTTCGACGTAGAGCATCTCGGCCGGCGCCTGCGCGGAGGCGACGAGCTTCACGCGATGGTCGTACAGGATGTCGACGAGCCACGTGAACCGGCGCGCGAGGTCGCCCTTGTCCGCGCGCATCACGGGGATGCCGGAGAGGAACAGCACCGAATAGCCCTGCGCGAGCTCGAGATAGTCGCGCTGCGAGCGGGGACCGTCGCAGAGTGCCGCGAAGTCGAACCAGATGGCGCTGCCCGCGCGCCGTCGTGCGAGGAGCGGCCTGCCTTCCACGGTGAGCTGCGGCGACTCGTCCTCGCCCGTGCGCATCGCGTCGAACGTGCGCTCCATCGCTGCGTCCGCCGCGGGACCCGCCGGGACGTGAAACGTCTCCGCGCGTTCGAGCGTGCGCAGGCGATAGTCCACGCCGCCTTCCACTTCGATCACGTCCAGCCACTCGTGAAGGAGCCTGATGGTCGGGAGGAAGTTTTCGCGCTTGAGCCCGCCGGGATAGAGGTCCTCCGGCGGATAGTTCGAGGTCATGACGAACACGACCCCCGCGGTGAAGAGGGCGTTGAGCAGGCGCCCGAGGATCATCGCGTCGGCGATGTCGGAGACGTGGAACTCGTCGAAGCAGACGAGCCGGTAGCGGCGAGCGATGCGCTTGGCCACGGTCGCGAGCGGATCGACCTCGCTCTTCAGCGTCTTCAATTCCTCGTGCACGTCGCGCATGAAGGCGTGGAAATGCACGCGCGTCTTGCGGCGGATGGGAACGACCGCGTAGAAGCTGTCCATGAGGAAGCTCTTGCCGCGCCCGACGCCGCCGTACAGATAAAGCCCGCGCGGGACCTCCGGGGGCGAGAGCAGGCGCTTGAGCGTCGAGCGCCGCGCCGACTTGAACGCCGCGAGCTCGTCAGCGAGCGTCTGCAGCCGGTCGAGTGCCGCAGACTGCGCGTGATCGAGCGTCGAGCCGCGCTGGCGGAGGAGAGGTTCGAGGTAATCGATGAGCGCGCCGTCGCGGCGCGCGATGTGGCCGGGGGCGAGCGCCCCCATCAGCGAATCCCTCCGAACTTCAAGCCTCGTCTCCTCGCTTGGTTCCGTCGTCCGGCGGCTTTTGGGCGAACTTGGCTGCCCCCGGATCGTGAACATATCCTAGAGATTCAGCGTCCGTCCGTCTACCGCCAGCGCGGCCTCCTTGACAGCCTCGGAGAGCGTCGGGTGGGCGTGGCAGATGCGGGCGATATCCTCGCTCGAGGCGCCGAATTCCATGGCCGTCACGCCCTCGGAGATGAGTTCGGAGACCATGGGACCGATCATGTGGACGCCGAGGATGCGGTCCGTCTTGCGGTCGGCCACGATCTTGACGAGGCCGCGGGTATCGCCGAGCGCGCGCGCGCGCCCGTTGGCGGTGAACGGAAAGCTGCCGGTGCGATAGTCGATGCCGGCTTCCTTGACCTGCTGCTCGGTCCGGCCGACCCACGCGATCTCGGGCGAGGTGTAGATCACCCACGGGATGGTGTCGAAGTCGACGTGCGGCTTCTGGCCCGCGATGCGCTCCGCGACCGACACGCCCTCCTCCTCCGCCTTGTGCGCGAGCATGGGGCCGCGCACCACGTCGCCGATGGCCCAGACGTTGGGCAGATTGGTGCGGCAGTGCTCGTCGACCTTGACGAACCCGCGCTCGTCCATCGCGAGGCCGGCGGCCTCGCCGCCGAGCCCGCCGGTGAACGGCACGCGCCCGATCGACACGATGAGGTGATCGAACGTCTGCGTCACCGGCTTGCCCGCGCTGTCCGCGTAGGCGACCGTCACGTCGTCCTTGCCCACCTTCACGTCCGACATCTTGATCCCCGTGTGGATGACGAGGCCCTGCTTCGTGAAGAGCTTGTGGGCTTCCTTGGCGATGCTCGTGTCGACCGTCGGCAGGAGCGAAGGCAACGCCTCCAGCATGGTGACCTCGGCGCCGAGGCGCCGCCACACGCTGCCCATCTCGAGGCCGATCACGCCCGCGCCCACGACACCGAGGTTCTTCGGCACTTTGGGGATCGCAAGCGCCCCTTCGTTGTCGAGCACGCGCACGTTGTCGATCGGCACGCCCGGAAGCGCGCGCGGCTTCGAGCCGGTGGCCACGATGACGTGCGTGGCCGCGAGCTCGGCCGTCGTCGTCCCGCTCACCGCGATCTTCCACGCGTCGCCGTCCTTGCCCGCGAACGCGCCCTTGCCGTGGAAGAACGCGACCTTGTTCTTCTTGAAGAGATAGAGGATGCCGTCGTTGTTCTGCGCGACGACCTTCTCCTTGCGCGCGAGCATCTTCGCGACGTCCATCGTGAGGCCGGTCACGCCGATGCCGTGATCGGCGAACGCGTGCCCCGCCTCCTCGTAATTCTCCGACGATTGCAGGAGCGCCTTGGACGGGATGCAGCCGACGTTGGTGCACGTGCCGCCCGGCGCGGGCTTGCCGTTGGCACGCGACCAGTCGTCGATGCACGCGGTGTTGAAGCCAAGTTGCGCCGCGCGAATGGCGGCCTCGTAGCCGCCGGGGCCGGCGCCGATGACGACTACGTCGTACTGATCAGCCATGGATGTGACTCGCCCAAAGACGGGCCGGCCGCGCCGGCCCGTTCCACCCTAAATATCCAACAGCAGACGCGCCGGATCCTCCAGCGCTTCCTTGATCGCGACAAGCGACAGCACCGCTTCGCGGCCGTCGATGATGCGATGGTCGTACGACTGCGCGAGGTAGTTCATCGGGCGCACGACGACCTGTCCGTTCTCCACGACTGCACGGTCCTTGGTCGCATGCACGCCGAGGATCGCCGACTGCGGAGGATTGATGATGGGCGTCGACAGCATCGACCCGAACACGCCGCCGTTGCTGATCGTGTAGGTGCCGCCGGTCAGCTCCTCGACCGTAAGCTTGCCGTCCTGCGCGCGCTTGCCGAAGTCGGCGATCTGCTTCTCGATGTCGGCGATCGACATCTGGTCGGCGTCACGCAGGATGGGCACCACCAGGCCGCGCGGACTGCCTACCGCAATGCCGACGTCGTAGTACCCGTGGTACACGATGTCGCTGCCGTCGATCGACGCGTTGACGAGCGGGTACTTCTTGAGCGCGTGCACGGCCGCCTTCACGAAGAAGCTCATGAACCCGAGCTTCACGCCGTGCTCCTTCTCGAAGCGGTCCTTGTACCTGTTGCGCAGGTCGATGACCGGCTGCATGTTCACTTCGTTGAACGTCGTGAGGATCGCAGCCGTGGACTGCGACTGCACGAGGCGCTCCGCGACGCGCGCGCGCAGGCGCGACATGGGAACGCGTTGCTCGGGGCGTGATCCCTGCGCGGCCGGCACGTGGACGACCGGTGCCTTCGCGGCCGGCGCCGGAGCGGCGGGCTTGGCCGCAGGGCTCGCGGAAGCGGCGATCACGTCGCCCTTGGTGATGCGACCGCCGCGGCCCGTGCCCTCGACGGACGAGGCATCCACGCCCTGCTCCGCCATCATCTTGCGCGCGGCGGGCAATGCGCTGACGTTGGTCGACGCCGCCGGTGCCACCGCTGCCGCGGGCTCCGGAGCCTTGACCTCGGCGGCCTTCGGCGCAGCCACTGCGGCGGCGCCCTTGGCTTCGGTGTCGATCACCGCGATCACCTCGTTGGACGTGACCGTGGAACCGTCGGGCTTCACGAGCTCGACCAGCACGCCGTCTCCCGGCGCGGGAAGCTCGAGCACGACCTTGTCGGTCTCGACGTCGATCAGGTTCTCGTCGCGCGCGACCGCGTCACCCGGCTTCTTGTGCCAGCTCACGAGGGTGGCTTCCGACACCGATTCCGGAAGCTGCGGAACTTTCACTTCGATGCGCATGCGCGCCCTTTCGATTCGCTTCTTCGTTCTAGTGTGCGACGACCATCTCGCCCGACTTCAAGTCGGAGGCGAAGGCGTCCTCGACCAGTTGCTTCTGCTCGGCCAGGTGCTTGGTCGCATAGCCGACCGCAGGCGACGCCGAGATCGGACGTCCCGCATACGCGAGCACCATCGCGGCGGGGGTGTCGGAGCGGAGGTAGGCGCGAAGGCGATACCACGCGCCCTGGTTCTGCGGCTCCTCTTGCACCCACACGAGTTCCTTCGCGTTCGGGAACTGCGACACCGCCGCGGTGTACTCCGCATGCGGGAAGGGATAGAGCTGCTCGAGCCGCACGATGGCGATGTTGTCGATCTTGTGCTCGCGGCGGTGCGCCAGGAGCTCGTAGTAGACCTTGCCCGAGCACGCGAGCACGCGCGTGACCTTCTTGGCCGAGAGCTTCTCGGTCTCGCCGATGACGGGCTGGAACGAGCCTTTGGCGAGATCGTCGAGCGACGACACGGCCTCCTTGTGCCGCAGCAGGCTCTTCGGGCTCATCACGATGAGCGGCTTCCTGTACTTGCGTAGCATCTGCCGGCGCAGCATGTGAAACACCTGCGCGGGCGTGGACGGCACGCACACCTGCATGTTGTGCTGCGCGCAAAGCTGCAGGAAGCGCTCCGGACGCGCGGAGGAATGCTCGGGGCCCTGGCCTTCGTAACCGTGCGGCAGCAGCATCACGAGACCGCAGATGCGGCCCCACTTCACCTCGCCCGCACTGATGAACTGGTCGATCACGACCTGCGCCCCGTTGACGAAGTCGCCGAACTGGGCTTCCCACACGATGAGGCGCATGGGATCGGAGGTCGAATACCCGTACTCGAAGCCGAGCACCGCCTGCTCGGTGAGGACCGAGTCGAAGATCTCGCAGGACGCCTGCTTCTCGGCGAGGTGCTGCAGCGGGATGTACGCGCCGGTGTCACGCCGCACGCGGTTCTGGTCGTGCAGCACTGCATGCCGATGCGAGAAGGTCCCGCGCCCGACGTCCTCCCCGGAGATGCGCACGCCGTAGCCGTCGTCGAGGAGCGTCGCGTAGGCGAGGATCTCGCCCATGCCCCAGTCGAGCGGCATCTTGCCTTCGCCCATCAGCCGGCGGTCGGCGATGACCTTCTCGACGCGCGCGTGGACCTTGAATCCCTCCGGCACCGTCGTGAGCCTCTGCGAGAGCGCCTTCAGCCGGTCGAGAGGCACGCGCGTGTCGACGGTGTCGGACCAGTGGCGGCCCACGTAGGGCGACCAGTCGATCGTGAACGGCGCCTTGTAGTTCGACAGCACCGTCTTGTTGGTGTGCTGCCCGCGGTCCATCGCCGCGCGGAAGGCGGCGACCATCTTGTCGGCGTCCTCGGCGGTGATAACGCCCTCCGCGGCGAGCCTGTCGGCGAAGAGCTTGCGCGTGCCCGAGTGCTGGGCGATGCGCTTGTACATGAGCGGCTGCGTGACCATCGGCTCGTCGGCCTCGTTGTGCCCGAGGCGGCGGAAGCAGACGAGGTCGATGAAAACGTCCTTGTGGAAGCGCTGGCGATACTCGAGGGCGATCTCGACCGCCATCACGCACACTTCCGGATCGTCGCCGTTGACGTGCAGGACCGGCGCCTCGACCATCTTCGCGATGTCCGTGCAGAACGTCGTGCCGCGCGCGTCGCGCGGGTCCGACGTGGTGAAGCCGATCTGGTTGTTGACGACGATGTGGATCGTGCCCCCCGTGTAATAGCCGCGGGTGGCGGCCATGTTGAGGCACTCCTGGTTGACGCCCTGCCCCGCGATTGCGGCGTCGCCATGGATGAGGATCGGCAGCACCTGGTCGCCCGTGGTGTCGCCGCGCCGGTGCTGGCGCGCACGCACCGAGCCCTCGACCACCGGGTTGACGATCTCGAGATGCGACGGATTGAACGCGAGCGTGAGATGCACCGGACCGCCCGGCGTGGACACGTCGGACGAGAAGCCCTGGTGATACTTGACGTCGCCCGCCGGCAGGGCCTGCGCTGCCTTGCCCTCGAACTCGCTGAAGAGATTCGAGGGCATCTTGCCCAGGATGTTGACGAGCACGTTGAGACGGCCGCGATGCGCCATCCCGAGCACGATCTCGCCCACGCCCGCTGCGCCGGCCCTCTCGATCAGGCGATCGAGCATCGGGATCATCGTGTCGCCGCCCTCTCCCGAGAAGCGCTTCTGGCCCACGTACTTGGTGTGCAGGTAGCGCTCGAGGGTCTCGGCCGCGGTGAGCCGCTCGAGGATGTGACGCTTCTCCGCCGGCGAGTACTTGGGCCGCGAGCGGATGGGCTCGAGCCGCTCCTGGAAGAAACGCTTGGTGGAGGTGTCGGCGATGTACATGTACTCGGCGCCGAGCGTGCGCGTGTACGTCTCCTGCAGCGACGCGACGATGTCGCGCAGGCGCATGCGCTGCGGCCCCGCCTTGTACGAACCGACGTCGAACTCGGCGTCCATGTCGGTCTCGGAGAAGCCGTACGTCGCGAGGTCGAGATCGGGCACGTAGTCGGGCTCGTGCTGGTGCAGCGGATCGAGGTCGGCGGCGAGCATGCCGAGCGTGCGGTACTTGGAGATGAGCCGCAGCACGAGCACCTGCTTGTGCATCGTGGTGGCGTCGACCATCGCCCCCATGACGCGGCGGTTGCGCGCGAGCTCGCGGAACGACTCCACGACGGGCGCGTGGGCGACGTCCGGCGCGCCCCCGCGGAGCTCGTCGAAGTAGGCGCGCCAGCTCGCGTCCACGCTGGCCGGATCGGCGAGGTAGCGCTCGTAGAGCTCCTCGACGAATGGCGCGTTGGAGCCGAACAGCGTGCTGGTTCCGGCGAGCTCTTGCATCATTCCCATGTCGTGCTCCGTGCCTTCAAATGCAAGTGGACGTTACGAGCCGTGAACGGATCTCATCTCCGCTGCGCGATCGGCACCACCGTACGGCGCGGCGACCCCGTGTAGAGCTGGCGCGGACGTCCGATCTTGTACTCGGGATCGGCGACCATCTCGTTCAGCTGCGCGATCCAGCCCACCGTGCGCGCGAGCGCGAAGATCGCGGTGAACAGCGGCACCGGGATCCCAATGGCCTTCTGCACGATGCCCGAGTAGTAGTCGACGTTGGGGTAGAGCTTGCGCGAGACGAAGTAATCGTCCTCGAGCGCGATCTTTTCGAGCGCCATCGCGAGCTTGAACAGCGGGTCGTCCTGCAGGCCGAGCTCATTCAGCACCTCGTGGCACGTCTCGCGCATCAGCTTGGCGCGCGGGTCGTAGTTCTTGTACACGCGGTGGCCGAAGCCCATGAGCTTGACGCTCGAGTTCTTGTCCTTGAACTTGGTGATGAACTCGCCGATCTTGGCCACACCGCCTTCGCGCTGGATATCGTCCAGCATGGTGAGGCACGCCTCGTTCGCGCCGCCGTGCGCGGGACCCCACAGGCACGCCACACCCGCGGCGATGGCCGCGAACGGGTTGGTGCCCGACGATGCGCACAGGCGCACCGTGGACGTCGACGCGTTCTGCTCGTGGTCGGCGTGCAGGATGAAGATTCGGTCCATCGCGCGCACGAGGACGTCGTTGGGCTTGTAGTCCTCGCACGGCGTGGCGAACATCATGCGCATGAAGTTGCCCGCGTACGAGAGCTCGTTGCGGGGATACATGTACGGCTGGCCGACCGAGTATTTGTACGCCATTGCGACGAGCGTGGGCATCTTCGCGATGAGGCGGATCGCCGAGATGTCGCGCTGGTGCGCGTCCTGCAGATTGATGGAGTCGGGGTAGAAGGCGCTCATGGCGCCGACGAGGCCTGTCATCACCGCCATGGGATGCGCGTCGCGCCGGAAGCCGCGCAGGAAGAACTGCATCTGCTCGTTGACCATCGTGTGCTTGGTCACGGTCTGGACGAACGCGTCGCGCTGCGAGGGGGTCGGCAGGTCGCCGTAGAGCAGGAGGTAGCAGGTCTCGAGGAAGTCGCAGCGCGTGGCGAGCTCCTCGATCGGGTAGCCGCGGTAGAGCAGCTCGCCCTTGTCCCCGTCGATGTAGGTGATGGCCGAGCGGCAGGCGGCCGTGGACAGGAATCCCGGATCGTAGGTGAACTTGCCCGTCTTCCCGTACAGGGGGCGGATGTCGATAACCTCCGGACCCACGCTGCCCTCGAGAATCGGGAAGCTCACCGAAGGAGAACCGTCGGAGAAACTGATGGTTGCGGTACGGTCGGTCATGGCGAGCTCCGAGTGCGGGTTGCAAATGCCGCCGCGCGACGTGCGGGGCGGGGTGTGAGGCGTTGCACGGCTAGATCCTGCGCAGGTCGGCGACCAGCGGCGCGACGGAAGCGTCCGCGGGCTGTTGCCGGCCGGCGATGATGTCCCACAATTCGTTGTCCGGAAGGTCGAGCAGGCGATCGAGCATCGCGACTTCGTCGTCGGTGATCGCCGGGCCGCGCGCCTCGAGGTAGCGCGTGAGAACGATGTCGTTCTCGAGCATGCCGCGGCGGCAGCGCCAGTGGATCCGGTTGAGGCGGGCCCGGTCCACGCCCCCAGTCATACCGCCCTCTTCACCATGATCTCCTTGATCTTGCCGATGGCGAGCGTGGGGTTGAGCCCCTTGGGACACACGTCCACGCAGTTCATGATCGTGTGGCAGCGGAACAGGCGGTATGGATCCTCGAGGTTGTCGATGCGCTCCTCGGTCGCCTGATCGCGGCTGTCGGCGATGAAGCGGTAGGCCTGGAGCAGCCCCGCAGGCCCCACGAACTTGTCCGGGTTCCACCAGAAGGACGGGCAGGACGTCGAGCAGCACGCGCAGAGTATGCACT
>CAZIZD010000156.1:0-9662 GCA_964543615.1 uncultured Alcaligenaceae bacterium
CTGCTGGCGTGGAAGCTCGCCCCGGCGCTGCTCGCCGGCAACACCGTGGTGGCCGATGCCATCGTCGTCGCCAACGAGCCGTTCATCACCGACAATCCCTCGTGGTGGGTGCAGCTCAACGAGTCGGTGGTGCCGGGCTACAACAGGTTCCCGGCCGCCGCGCGCGGGCCGAATTTCCTGGTGATGAACTACAACGTGATCGGCATCGCCTGGAACACCAACCTCGTCAAGCCCGCGGACGAGCCCAAGGGCTACCTCGACCTCGTCAACAATCCCGCCTTCGCGGCCAAGGGCAGCATCGTCTATGCCGACCCGCGCGCCACGCCGTCGGCGATGAACCTCTACAAGGTCCTGGTCGACAAATACGGCGAGAGTTTCTTCAAGAAGCTGATGGAGCGCGGCGTGGCCATCGCCGCCAGCTCCTCGCCCGGCGTGCAGCAGGTCGCGGCTGGCGCCAACAAGGTCATGATCGGAAACTTCGCCAACAACGCCCAGTCGGTGATCGCCGCGGGCGGGCCGGTCAAGTACATCGCGGTGGCGGATCCCGCGACGGGCGTGGACAACCTACTCGCGCTGTCCACGGGCTCCAAGAATCCGAACGCCGCGCGCCTGTACGCCGCATGGCGCATCAGCGAGGAAGGGCAGAAGGTGATGTGCCTTGCCAAGGGCTCGACCTCGCCGCTGGGCGACCTGCCGGGTTGCGAGCCCGCCGCGCCGCCGGGCTACATCAAGACCGACTACCGCGTGTACACCGACAAGGCCTGGCAGGCCAAGCACCTGCCGTGGCTCGGTCTCAACCCGCTCTAGAAGACCGGGTTTGAGAAGTCACGCGCCGTCCATGCCGGTCGGCAACGCGGGTCCCGCGCCCGACGCCTCGGCCCCGTCAGCCCGGACGGCCGAGGCGGCGGAGGGCATGGCCGTCCGTGTGTTCAACCTCAAGAAAAGCTTCCGGCGGCGCGGCGGCGAGGAGGTCACGGCGGTCGACGACGTGAGTCTCGCGATCGCGCCGGGCCAGCTCGTGGTCCTGCTGGGGCCGTCCGGTTGCGGCAAGACGACGCTCCTGCGTTGCATCGCGGGCCTCGAGCATCCGGATTCCGGCCGCATCGAGATCAACGGGCGCTGCGTGTTCGATTCCAGCGAGGGCATTCGCCTCTCGCCGGAGCATCGCGCGGTCAGCATGATGTTCCAGACGTACGCGCTGTGGCCGCACATGACCGCGCACAAGAACGTCGAGTACGCGGTGCGCTCGCGCGGCTTCACGCGCGATGCCGACGCGCGCGTGACGCGTGCGCTGACGCAGGTCGGCATCCCGCATCTGCGGGACCAGTACCCGGCGCAGCTGAGCGGCGGACAGCAGCAGCGGGTCGCGCTGGCCCGCAGCCTCGCCGTCGATCCACCTGTCGTGCTGTTCGACGAGCCGCTGTCCAACGTCGACGCCAAGGTCCGCGACCAGCTGCGGCAGGAGCTCGTGTCGATGCAGCGGTCGATCCGCTTCGCCGGCGTGTACGTGACCCACGACCAGCTCGAGGCGATGCAGCTCGCCGATCGCCTCGCGGTGATGAACAATGGGCGCATCGTGCAGATCGACACGCCGCTCACGGTCTATCGGCATCCCGTGTCGCGCTACGTCGCCAATTTCGTCGGCCAGGCCAACGATCTCGAGGCGACGGTCACGGCGGTGGCAAGCGACGTCGTCACCCTCGACACGGCGCTCGGTCCGGTGTCCGCGGCCGCCGTTCCCGGGCTCGCATCCGGGGCCAAGGTGCGCATGATCGTGCGCCCCGAGGACATCCGGCTGGGCGGTGCGGGAACTTCGCCCGGTCCCAACGTCTGGCGCGGTGCCATCGAGGCCACGATGTTCTCGGGTGCCCACGTCGAGTATCGCGTGCGTGCGGGCAACGCGCTGCTCCACGTGCGCTCCGAGAACAACCGTTCGTTGCTGCGCGACGGCGAGGCGGTTTCGGTCGGCTTCGACCCTGCGGTGGCGTACGTCTTCGCGGACGCGTGACATGGAGGCGGTCGGCGAGGGCCCCGCAAGCCCCTCCAATCCCGTGCTGCGCTTCCTCAAGTATCGCGGTTTCGCGATCGCGAGCGGGGTCGTCGCGTTCGCGTTCGTGTTCTTCTTCCTCTATCCGCTCGTGCGGATGCTGTACGCGGCTTTCTTCAAGGGCGCGCAGTTCTCGAGCGCCGCGCTGGACGAGACATTCGCCGACCCGCAGCTCGTCCCGCTGATCGTCAACACGGTCATCGTCACCGGATTGTCCAGCGTCACCGCGATGATCGTCGCCACGGTGTTCGCGTGGCTCAACGAGCGCACCGACGCCGCGATGGGGTGGGCCTCGCGCCTGCTGCCCCTCGTTCCGCTCATGCTGCCGCCGATCGCGCTGTCGACCGGCTGGTTCTTCCTGGGTCACGAGCGGGCGGGCCTCCTCAACATCGGCGTGCGCGCGATCACGGGCGCACTCGGCATCGAGGTGTGGTCCGAGACCGGCCCCATCAACATCGCCTCCTGGGGCGGGCTCGTGTTCGTGTACACGCTCTACCTCGTGCCGTTCGCGTACCTGCTGGTGGCGGCCGCGTTCCGCAACTTCGACTCCTCGCTCGAGGAGGCGTCGCGGGTGGCCGGCGCGGGCTCGTGGCGCACGTTCATCAACGTGTCGGCGCCGGGCATCCTGCCGGCGCTCGCGGCCGCGGTGTTCCTGGTGGGCGTGACCGCGCTCTCGAACTTCTCCATCCCCGTGATCATCGGCACGGTGTCGCGCATCGACGTGCTCTCGGTGCGCATCGTGCGACTCGTGCGCGACGCCTATCCGCCGCGCATGGGCGAGGCGATCATGCTGAGCCTCTTCATCGTGATCGCCGTCGGCCTCCTGTTCCTCCTGCAGCGCATGATCAGCGCACGCAGGCGCCACGTGACCATCGGCGGCAAGGGGGTGCATGCTACGCGCGTGCCGCTCGGTCCCTGGAAGTGGGTCGCGCGCGCGGCCATGATCGGGTACATCGCGGCGGCCTCGATCGTGCCGCTGCTCGGGCTCCTGTTCGTTTCGCTGCAGCGCTTCTGGTCGTCGCACATCACGATGAAGTCCTTCACGTTCGACGTGCTGCTCGCGCTCTTCCAGGGCGACAACCTGACCAAGAAGGCGCTGCAGACGAGCATCTTCCTGGGCATCGTGGGCGCGACGCTCGGCATGCTCATCGCGACCATGCTCATGCTGTACGTGCGCCAGCATCGCGGCGCGCTCGCGAGGTTCGTCGATGCCGCGGCCAAGGCGCCGGCCACCGTCTCGCACACGGTGATCGGCCTTGCGATGGTCATCGCCCTCGCGGGACCGCCGTTCCAGCTCGCCGGCACGCTTGCCATCCTGCTCATCGCCTACCTCGTCATCTACATGCCGCAGGCGTCGATCTCGACGGGATCGGGCCTCGACCAGATCGGCCACGAGCTGATGGAGGCGTCCTCGGTGGCTGGTGCGTCGGCGGGACGCACGTTCTTCCGCATTACGCTGCCGCTCATGCGGCCCGCGCTCACCGCGGGATGGGCGCTCTTGTTCGTGATGATGGTGGGCGACTTGACCGCATCCGCGCTGCTCGCGACCAACGCCAATCCGGTCGTGGGCTTCGTGATCTACGACATCTTCAACAGCGCGACGTACGCGTCGCTTGCTGCCATCGCCTGTGTCGTCGGCTCGATCTCGTTCGCAGTGGTCTGCACGGTCCTCGCGTTCTCGCGCGGGGGAGCGTCGGGCCACGCGTCGCAGTGAGGGCGGGCCGCGGGCATCGCACATCGAAAGGGAAGTCATGGACGAGGCATACAAGCCGCTTGCGGCACACGGGGATCGCATGCGCCGCAAGGTGTTGGGCGACAAGTACGTGGACGGCGCGACCAAGAGCGCCGCGACCTTCGGCGGCGAGTTCCAGAAGGTGGTCACCGCGCTTGCATGGGGCGGCGTGTGGTCGCGCGAGGGCCTGTCGCTGCGCGACCGCAGCCTCGTCACGGTCGCGGTGCTGACCGCGCTGCACCGTCCCGAGGAGCTGCGCCTGCACCTCCAGGGCGCGCTCAACAACGGCCTCACCAAGCGCGAGCTCGAGGAGGCGATGGTTCAGATCGGCGTCTACGCAGGGTTCCCTGCCGCCGTCTCCGGCAATCGCGTGGGCCAGGCCTTCTTCCGCGACCTCGAAGCGGCGGGCGGGAGCGAGTCGCCGCCGCGGTGACGCCAACGGCCGACGCGCGTGCGTGCGCTCTTCGCGGCGGTGCTGGCGACCAGCCTGTCGATCCTGCCGATCCAGCTCCTCGGAGCCTCGGCCGTGCTCGTGCGCGCGGAGCTGCACTTCGATCCTGCCGATCTCGGCATGGCGATCGCCACGTTCTTCCTCGCCTACGGCGCCTCCGCCTGGATGGTGGGCCACTTCTCGCAGGTGCGCGGGCCGCGCGTCGGCCTCGTCGTCTGCGCGGTACTGAGTGCGATCTGCCTCGCGGGCATCGCCTCGGTCGCGCACGACTGGCGGGCGATGATCGCCTTCATGGTCATCGGCGGCATCGGCAACGCATTCGCGCAGGTGGGCGGAAATCTCGCGCTCGCGGGGGCGGCGGCGGCGCGCTGGCAGGGGCTCGCGTTCGGTCTCAAGCAGTCCGCGGTGCCTGCCGCGAGCCTGGCCGCCGGCGTGATCGTTCCGTCGATCGGCGTCGGTTTCGGCTGGCGCTGGTCGTTCGTCGCGGCGCTGCTGCTCGCGCCGGTGCTCCTGGCACTCCTCGCGCGCGACTTCCCGCACGGCTCTTCGATGCAGGGGGACGCAAACGCGCCCGCCACGGACTGGCCGATGATGCTCGCGGTTGCGGTGGCGTACGGAGGCGCGGCGGGCGGGGCATCCGTCCTGAGCACGTTCCTCATCGAATCCGCCGTGAACAACGGACTCACGGTCGCTGCTGCGGGCACGATGCTCGCGGCCGGCAGCGTGATCAGCATCGTCGTGCGGCTTGCCGTCGGCATGATCGTCGATCGCCGCGGCCAGGCCGACTTGGGCGTGGTGGCCGCGATGCTCTTCGTCGGCACCGCGGGATTTCTCGCGCTGGCGCACGGATCGTTCCTGCTGTTCGCCATCGGTACGGTCGTCGCGTTCGGCGCGGGATGGGGCTGGAACGGCGCGTTCAATCATGCGATCGTGGTCATGAACCGGCGCAATCCCGGCAAGGCCACCGGCCTCGTGATGATCGGCATGGCGTTGGGCGGCGTGCTGTGGCCGATCGTGTTCGGCCTGCTCGTCAAGTACGTGGGATTCCGCGCCGCGTGGACCGCCACCGCGGGGCTGTGTTTCGCGGCTTCCGTGCTGCTCATGGTCACGCGGCGCAAGATCGCGGCACGTGCGACCGCGGCCGCCGCCTCGTGAATGTCTGGCATTGCATCAACTGATCGGAGCGACAACATGGAACCCGTCGAAGGCATGGCCCTCATGGAAAGCGGTGCGCCGCAAGCGCGGCCCGTCGCGCATTCGCGCGAGCGTCCCGGCGCCACCGAGCGCATCGCGCGCTACGTCGCGGAGACCTCGTTCGCGCGGCAGCCCGCGGAGCTCACGCACGAGGTGCGGCGCGCGATCGTCGATCTCTTCGCGGCCACGATCGCCGCGCGCAACGACGAAGGATTCCGCGCGCTCCATCGCGTCGTGTCGGAGGACATGAAGGCCGGTCCGTGCACGGTGATCGCGACCGGCGAGAGCACCGCGCCGTCGCAGGCGGCGCTGCTCAACGGCGGTGCGGGCCATGCGCTCGACTACGACGACGTGTCCGACACGCTGTACGGGCATCCCACGGTGGCGCTGGTGCCGCCGTTGCTCGCGATTGCGCAAAGCCGCGGCCTGTCGGGGCGCGAGCTCGTCGAGGCGTACAGCATCGGCTTCGACGTCGCGGTGGCCATCTCGCTCGCGCTGCCGGTGTGGCCGCATTTCGACCGTGGCTTCCACGCCACCGCCTCGGTGGGCGGCATGGCGGCCACCGCGGCGCTGTGCCGCCTCATGAAGCTCTCCGTCGCGCAGACGCGCAACGCGCTCGGCATCGCGGGCTCGATGGTCGTGAGCAGCCGCCAGAATTTCGGCACGATGACGAAGCCGCTGCATCCCGGACTGTCGAGCGCCAACGCCGTGCTCGCGGCGCGGCTCGCGGAGCAGGGCTTCACCGGCGACCCGGAGCAGCTCGAAAAGCCGCTCGGATACTTTGCGGTGTACGGAGTGGGCAGCGATCTCGAGAAACTGCACGACAGCCTCGACGCGCCGTTCGCGCTGCTGCGCGACGGCCTGAGCTTCAAGAAGTTCCCGTGCTGCTACAACACGCACCGCACGGGCGATGCCGCCATTGCGCTGTCGAAGAAGCTGGGCGATGCGCGCCGCGACATCGAGAGCGTGACCTGCACGCTTCAGCCCACCGCCACCAACGCGCTCATCCACCACCGCCCGGTCACCGGCCTGCAGGGCAAGTTCAGCGCGGAGTACGTGATCGCCGCGGGCCTGCTCGACGGCGCGCTTCCGTTGCGCGCCTTCGTCGACGAGGCGGTGCAGCGTCCCGAGATCCAGGCGCTGATTCGCAAGGTCGACCTGCGCGAATCGCCCACGCCGCCGACCGGCAAGCCCGAGTGGGAGTTCGCCTACTCCGTGGTCGAGGTGAAGGCGCGGGGGGAGATCCATCGCGAGCGCGTCGACATCCCGCGCGGCGATTGCCGCAATCCGCTGACCGACGATGAGCTCGACGCCAAGTTCCTGGCCGCGGTCGACTTCGCCGGCGTGCCGTGGGACGCCCGCGCACTGCTCGAGGAAGTGAAGGCCCTGCCCGCACGCGAGCGGCTGGGCGCGTTTTCTCACATCAAGGAATGACCATGCGCATCGACCGCCTGCTGCTCGCTTCCGTGGCACTTTCGCTTGGCGCGGTTCCGCACGCGATCGCCGCGGACCCCTATCCGACGCGCTCCGTGAAGATCATCGTGCCGTACTCGCCGGGCGGGGGCACCGACGTCGTGACGCGTGCGCTCGCGCAGCGCCTGTCCGACTCCACCGGGCAGCCGTTCGTCGTCGACAACCGTCCCGGAGGCGATGCCACGATCGGTCCCGCGATCGCAGCCAAGGCCCCGGCCGACGGCTACACGCTGCTTGCCACCTCGGGCGTGTCGTTCCTCATCACGCGCTCGAGCATGAAGGACCTGCCCTACGATCCGATGAAGGATTTCGCGCCTGTCGCGCTGTTCGCGTCGGTGCCCATGGTGCTCGTCGGCGGGCCCGGCGCCGACGCGCAGGATGCCAAGGCGCTGATGGCCGCCGGACGCGCCTCGTCCAAGGCGATCGACTACGCGGGCACCGACCAGATGGTGTTCCTCGCCACCGAGATGCTCGCGCAGGGCACGGGCATGAAGATGCAGCACATCCCGTACAAGGGCGCGGGTCCGGCACTCACCGACGTCATTGGGGGGCACGTCCCGGTGATGCTCGCGAGCATCAACTCGGTCCTGCCGCACATCAAGGAGGGACGGGTCAAGGCGTACGCGATCACGGGCTCCACGCGCGCGGCGACGCTGCCCAACGTGCCGACCGTCGCCGAGTCGATGCTGCCGGGCTACGAGCTGACGGCGTGGTTCGCGATGTTCGCGCCCGCCGGTACTCCGCAGGACATCGTCGACAAGCTCGCGGCCGAGGTGAGCGCGGCGCTCAAGTCGCCCGACATGAAGAAGCAGCTGGACGGGATGGGTGCCGATCCCAGGTTCCTCGGGCCGGCCGCGTTCCGCGCGTTCCTCGCCAAGGAGGACGATCGGTGGACGCGTGCCTTCAAGGCGTCGGGACTTAAGCCGCAGTGACGCCCGCAGCGACGCCTGCTACTGCTGGGGCAGGCCGGACTGCTTGAACGCCTGGCCCCAGCGTTCGCGCTCGGTCTTCATGTACGAGGCGAACTGGGCGGAGGTCAGCATCTCGATCGGCGTCGCGCCCAGCGTCTCGAAGCGCGCGCGAAGTTCGGGTGTCGCCACCGCCTTCGCGATCTCCGCGTGCAGGTAGCTCACGATTTCCTTCGGCGTCTTCGCAGGCGCAAGCATGCCGAACCACGCGTTGAGCTCGAACGAAGGCATGATCGTCTCGGCGACCGTCGGCACTTGCGGCAACTCCTTCCACCGCTCCTTCGTCGTGATGGCGAGCGCCTTCACGCGGCCGTCCTTGAGATAGGGCGCGACCGCGCTGCTGCTGCTCATCATCATCGGTATGTGGCCGCCGATCAGGTCCGTGAGTGCGGGACCTGCGCCCTTGTACGGCACGATGGTCACCTTGGTGTTCGTGCCCTGCGAGATGAGCGTCATGGACAGGTGCGTCATCTCGTCCGGCGCCCCGAAGTTCACCTTGCCCGGGTTGTCGCGCGCGTAGGCGATGAACTGCTCGGGCGTGCTCGCGGGAAACGACGGGTGTGCGACCAGCAGCATGGGCACCGACGCGAAGCGGCTCACCGGCTCGAAGTCGGCGAGGGTGTCGAACGGCAGCTTGGCGAACATGAACTGGTTGATGAGGAACGGCACGCCCGAGACCACGACCAGCGTGTAGCCGTCGGGTGCGGCCTTCGCGGCCATCGCTGCGCCGATGGTCGCGCCTGCGCCGCCGTGGTTCTCGACGATGAAGGACTGGCCCGTCTGCTCCGAGAGGCGTTGCGCGAGCGCTCGCGTGAGCACGTCCGTGCCGCCTCCCGGCGCGTACGGCACGATCAGGCGGACGGGCTTGGTGGGGTAGGGCGCCTGTGCCAGCGCAATGGCCGCGGTGAGCGCGCAGGCGAAGCCGAGGACGGCGCGGGCGAACAGGGCGAATGGGGTGAGCATGGAGGCTCCTTCAGGGACGCAGGATGGAGAAGAGGGCTTGGTGGAACCTGTCCGGCTGCTCGTATGGCACCCAGTGCGAAGCGCCATCGATCATGAGGAGCGGCGCGTCCGGCTGGATGCCGTGCATCAGCGCGCGCCGCTCGTCCATGTAGGGTGCGCTCGCCGGATCCTGCACGCCCCAGATGCATCCGAAGCGCGCCTGCACGTGCGGCAGGCAGGACCGCAGCGAATCGCCGAAGGAGATGGGCGCCGACACGGGCTGCGCGCGCTCTGTGCTGATCGCGTGCACGTAGACCGCGAGGTCGTCCGCGTGCGCCGGGTCGTGGATCATGCCCGCGCACAGATTGCTCTTGTGGATCGCGCGCCGCTCGGCCACGTCCTCGAGATGGCGCCACTTCTGGATGGGGCCCGTGGGACCGCGGGGCAGGCCGAGGCCGCTCGGCGAGGTGAGCAGGAGGCGTGACACGCGCGAGGCCCCGAGCCGCGCCACTTGTCCCGCGATGGTGGTGCCGAACGAAAATCCGACGACGTCGAATGTTGCATCGGGACCGAGGATCTCGTCGATGCCACGGACCAGTACCTCGCCCACCGCCTCCGGTCCGTAGGGCTGCGGCATGGCGGAGTCCATGTGGCCGGGGATGTCGGGCACCAGCATGGCGAACGATCGCGAAAGCGTGGGGATGTTGCGGATCCAGTGCATCCACGATCCCATACCACCGTGCAGGAAGACGACCGGATCGCCCTCGCCGAAGAGGTGCCACGTCATCGTCCCGTTGCCGCTCGGCGTGGTCCTGCTGCGTCCGGTGCGGCTCACCGCGTCGACCTGGCGCGCGA
>CAZIZD010000157.1:0-9596 GCA_964543615.1 uncultured Alcaligenaceae bacterium
GAGATCCGCCGCCGCCCTACGCGTTGCCAGCGAATGCATTGCGATTGGGCCGCACGCTGCATGCGCCCGTCGCGGACTTGCCCGCGCCCGTCGTGACTGGCCCTTGCTCGCTCGGTGGGGTGTTCCTGGTGACGCATCGTCCGCACCTCGCCGCGCCGGAAGTGCATCCGGTGGGCCCGGCCGAGACAAGCGCGCGCCTTTACGTCAACGTGCTCAATGCGCTTGCGCATCCCAACCGGGGATTGGAGGCGGTCGCGCGGATTGCGCAGCGGGTGCCTTGCTTTTCGCTGTCGTCCGCCGAATTGGGGCAGACGTGCGCGCTGCTCGGCGCGACCGTGGACGGGCTCGTTCGCGCGCAGCGGGCGTGACCGCGCCGGCGTCGCGTGCCGCGAGGCGCTATGGCGTAATTGCCGACGGCCGGCACTTCACCATCTGGATCATGCGCATCGTCAGCACGTCCTCGCCGTTCTGATCCTTCACGACGTAGCGGAAGGTCACGGTGGCAAGGCCGGGCTTCGAGCGGGATGGCCTGCCCTCGAGCAGATCGAACTCGACATGCACGATGTCGCCGAGCCGCAGCGGCCGGAGCCATCGCATTTCATCGACGCCGATCCCCGCAACCGCGGTTCCCTCGAACATCCCGGTTCGCAGCGCAAGGCCCCATACCAGCGCGGCGGTCTGGAAGCCGCCGCACACGAGTCCTCCGAACAGCGACTCCTCGGCCTTGACGCGATCGAGGTGGTAGTACTGCGGATCGTAGCGCTCCGCGAACCAGACGATTTCCTTCTCGGTGGCTTCCCATGTCGGCGTCGCGATGACTTCGCCGACCTTGAAGTCCTCGAAATATCGCGGCGCGGCGCGACCGACGAGAGAGGGGTCGAATCCATGCGTTCGCATCACGTGGCGCTCCGTTCGGACAGGGTTCGCGCGTCGGCCATCAGGGGCCTGTTTCGTTGACAGTATACATGCTGACCAGTTAGTATTTAATCGCAGTTCCCGCCTCGTTGTCCCCAGCCATCCGCGCAGAAAGAGTGACCGTGAGGAATCTCAAGCTCTACATCGACGGGGCGTTCGTCGACGCCGAAAGCGGGCAGACCTACCAGTCGATCAACCCCGCGAACGGGGAGGTCGTCGCGGTTGCTCCGTGGGCGGGCGTTCGCGACGCGGCGCGCGCCGTCGAAGCCGCCCGCCGCGCCTTCGACGAGGGCCCCTGGCCGCGGATGAGCGCAAGCGAGCGCAAAGCCGTGCTCGATCGCATCGCCGACAAGCTCAAGGAGCGCCAGGACGACTTCGCGGCGATGGAGACAGAGGACGCGGGCGCCCTTGCCGCCAAGGCCAAGACCGACGTCGCGCTGTGCGTGTCGCAGCTTCGTTACTTCGCCAAGATGGGCGAGCAGTACGACCGCCAGCCGCGGCCGATCGAATCGCTGCAGAAGGCCGGGCGCGCCTTCGCCTATACGGTGCGCGAGCCGATCGGCGTGTGCGCGCAGATCATTCCCTGGAACTTCCCGCTGACCATGGCGGTGTGGAAGCTCGGCCCCGCGCTCGCCACGGGCAACACCGTGGTGCTGAAGTGCGCTCCCGAGACACCCGTCAGCGCGCTGGAGCTTGCCAGGCTGTGTCACGAGGCTGGCGTTCCGAAGGGTGTCGTCAACGTCATCACGGGCGACGCCGAAGTGGGGGAGGCGCTGGTCACGAGCCCCCTGGTCGACAAGGTCGCGTTCACGGGGTCGACCGAGATCGGGCGCCGCGTGATGTCGCTCGCCTCCGAGAGCCTGAAGAAGGTCACGCTCGAGTGCGGCGGCAAGTCCGCGAACATCGTGCTCGACGACGCGCAGCGCGACGTCGCCATCGACGGGTCCCTGTACGCCACGTTCTTCCACTCGGGCCAGGTCTGCGAGTCCGGCACGCGCCTGCTCCTGTCGCGCAAGGCGCACGATGCGTTCGTCGACGAAATGGTCGCGCGATCAGCCGCGTTGAAAGTCGGAGACCCGAAGGATCCCGCGACGACGGTCGGTCCGCTCGTTTCGGAGAAGCAGCTGAAGCGAGTCCTGCGCTACATCGACGTTGGCCGCGCCGAGGGCGCGCGCGTCGCGCTTGGCGGCTCACGCGCGACCGAGGGTGCGCTGGCGAAAGGGTTCTACGTCAACCCGACGATCTTCGTCGACGTCCTTCCCACGCACACCATTGCCCAGGAGGAAATCTTCGGTCCGGTCCTGTCCGTGCTCAAGTTCGGCGACACCGAAGAGGCCATCCGGATTGCCAACTCGACGATGTACGGGCTCGCTGCCGGCGTGTGGTCCCAGGACCTCGACGCGGCGAAGGCGGTGGCCGCGCGGCTGCGCGCCGGTTGGGTGTGGATCAACGAGTGGCACGTGCTCACGCCGATGGCGCCGTTCGGCGGCTACAAGCAGTCCGGCATCGGACGCGAGTTCGGCGAAGAAGGGTTGAACGAGTACACCGAGGTGAAGACGCTGTATCAGGACGACGTGCGCACGCGCGAGGGCCGGTTCTGGTACGACGTCGTCGTGCCGCGCGCCAAGTCGGGCGCCCCGACCTAGCAACCCAACACATCGACGCACGCACGGAGGCAACGTGGCAGACAAGGTGATCATCGATGGTCTCGACGGATTCCGGGCGATGGTGGGCAAGACCATCGGGCCTTCGGAGCCGATCGAAGTGACGCAGCAGCGGATCGAGTCGTTCTGCCACGCGGTCGACAACGACGAGTGGATCCACTTCGACGAGGAGCGATGCCGCCAGGCGGGCTACGGCACGACCATCGCGCCGGGCATGATGACCCAGGCCTACTTCTCGAAGCTATGGTTCCAGCTGGTGGACATCCGCAACGTGCCGCGCATGCTGTTCCTCGGCTCCGATCGCGTCCGCCTGCTCGCGCCGCTCAAGAAGGGCCAGTCCTTCACGATGTCCGCCACGATCGCGCGCATCGAGGAGAAGGACAACGGGATCGCGGTCTACCTCGACTGCACCTGGAACGTGATCGGGCAGGAGAAGCCCGTCACGGTCGCAACCTTCGTCATCCGGTACATGAACTGACGCCGCGCGCGTTCCTGCGCTAGCGCTCCTTCGGTTCGCTCCACGCCGGGGGGCGCTTGCCCAGGAAGGCCGCCACGCCTTCCGCCGCGCACGGTTCCGCGCGCGACTGCCTCACCCATTCGAGCGACCGCTCGAGCGCTTCGGCGCCACTGCCCCACTGCGGCAACTCGCGCAGCATCGTCCTGGCCATCCGCAGGGCATCCGGCGAGCCCTGCAGCACGCCGCGCAGCGCCTTGTCGATCCACTGCATGGCATCGTCCGCATCCTTCGCCACGCGATGCACGAGTCCTGCGTGCAGCATGCGCACGGCCGTCTCGGGAAGGCCGGTCACGGTCATCGCCGCGAACAGCGAGCGGCCGATCTTGGCCGCCACGAACGGCACGATCAAAGCGGGAACGAGCCCCAGCCGCGCCTCGCTGATGGAGAAGAGGGCTGCTGCCTCGGCCACGACGAAATCCGCGGTCGCGACGATGCCGAGGCCCCCCGCCGTGACGCGTCCTCGTACGTGCGCAACGAGCGGTACCGGCAGGTTGCGCAATCCGTCGAGAAGCTCCTGCAGGGGACGCGAAGCCTCGACCGCTCCATCGGGCGTCATTGCCGTGAGTGACTGCATCCAGCGAAGGTCCGCGCCCGCGCAGAAATCCGGGCCCGCTGCCGTGAGCAGCACCGCGCGGATCGACGCATCGGCGCGTACCACGTCGAGAGCGCGTTGGAGATCGGCAATGAGCGCGGGATCGAGCGCGTTGCGCACGTCGGGACGATTGAGGCGGAGCTCGAGGACCGCGGTGCGATCCCGGATCACCAGCAGGCGATCGAGTGATTCGCTTGCCGTCATGCGGCTCTCGCAGGCGCAGCGTGCTTGCGCCCGAAGTACGCTTCGATCACGCGCTCGCGATCGCCCTCGTGGTCGCGCGGCCGGCCGCTCGCCGTCACCTCACCGTGGTGAAGCACGTACACCGCATGGGCCGTGGACGTGAGGAGCTCGATGTCGTGCTCGATCCAGACCACCGCGCACCGGCGGCTCGACTGCAGCTTGGCGATCCATTCCGGGATCTGCTGCCGCTCCGACCGGCTCATCCCGGACGCGGGCTCGTCGAGCAGCAGCACGCGCGGCTCGCACATGGTTGCGCGCGCAAGGTCGCAGCGGCGCTGGACGCCCAGAGGAAGCGTGCCCGCGGGAGCCTCCGCATACGACTCGAGCTCGAACTGGCGCAAGGCCTCGCGTGCACGCTCGCGGCGCTCGGCCTCGCGCCGCTGCTGGCGCATCGGCCGCATGAGCGTGCTGACGAGGCCGTCGCTCATGAGTGGCGACAGGCCGGTCATGACGTTCTCGAGGACACTTAGCTCGGCGACGAGATTGAGATGCTGGAAGGTCCGCGCAAGACCGGCCCTCGCCCGAAGATGGGGGGCGAGGTGATCGATGGCGGTTCCGTTGACCAGGATGCGCGCGCCCTGTGCGGCCGGATAGAGGCCCGACACGCAGTTGAGCAATGCCGACTTGCCCGCGCCGTTGGGCCCGATGAGCGCGGTCACCTCGCCCTCTTCTGCGCGGAACGCGACGTCGCGCAACACCTTGAGGCCGCCGAAGGTCAGCGAAAGCGACGCGACCTCAAGCATGGAGGGGCCTGCCGTCTCTCTCGCGACGCGCATCGTCGATGCCCGCGAGCCGCGCTTCCACGTCCTCGCAGCCCTCGGGCGTCGTGGGCGCCGGCGCGCCCACCAGCTCTCCGGCATCCATCACCACGGCGCTCTCCGCCAGGTCGGCGATCCACGCGGTTTCCGCAACCGCCACGATCAGCGTGAGTCCGAGCGCCTTGCGCAGCTCGGCCAACTTTGCGCAAATGGTCTCGATCACCGGCACAGCCAGTCCCAGCGTAGGCTCGTCGACGAGGACCAGCCGCGGCGTTCCGAGAAGCGCGCTGCCGATCGCGAGCATCTGCTGCTCGCCGCCCGACAGGTTGCCCGCCAGCGTCTGCCGCCGCTCCGCAAGCCGCGGGAAGTAACCGTAGACGTCATCGATGCGGATGCGATCGCCCTTGCGGTAGCGACTTGCCGCGAGCAGATTCTCCTGCACCGACATGAGCGGGAACACCTTCTCGCGTTCGGGCACTACCGAACGGCCTTGCCGTCCACGCGCCGACGTGAGCGCGATGGGCGCGCTCTCCTCCGGGAGCAACAGCTTGCCGGTCGCAGATCCTTCCGACGGCAGGCAATTGGCGATGGCGAGCAGCGTCGAGCTCTTGCCTGCGCCGTTGTGACCGACGATTGCGAGCGACCCGCCCGCGGGCACGCGGAACGACAGGCCGCGCACCGCGCTCTGGTTGCCGTAAGAGACGCTCAACGCTTCCACGCCGTAGGCGCTCATCGCGGGCCTCGCGCGCGAAGCAGCGCCCACAGCCGCTGAGGGGCCCCGAGCAGCACGACGATGAGGATGAGACCCAGTGCGATGTTCTCGACACCCGAGGCGCCGCCGATCGCGTCAACGCCGACGCGGCGCAGCGCCCAGTTGAGCGCGTGCGGCAGGATGGTGACGAGCACCGCGGCCCAGATGGCGCCGCCGAGGCGTCCGGGTCCGCCGAGCACGATGACCGTGAGGTACACGATCGACAGGTGCAGCGAGTAGTTGGTGACCTGCACCGTGCCGACGTAATACCCGTGGAGGACGCCGATCGTGCCGCCCATGAACGCGCACAGCGCAAAGGCCGCCATGCGGCTGCGCGGCACCGAGATGCCGAGCGTCGCGGCGACCGCTGGCTGGTCGCGCGCGAGCACCCACGTGCGCCCGACGTGGCCGCGCACAACCCAGCGCAGCACGGCCCAGACGAGCACCACGTTGATCGCGAGCACGATCCACCATTGACGTTCGGTGGAGATCTCGAAGCCGAGCAGCGAGGGAGCGGGCATCTGGAACCCCATCGCCTGCGTGACCTTCACCTCGACGTCGGTGAGCAGGAGCTCGACGACGTGCTGCAGCGCGAACGTCCCTACGGCGAGGTAGATGCCCACGGTGCGCACGGTTGCGGCCGCGACGACCACGCCGATGAACGCCGCGACGATGCCGCCTGCGAGGACGTTGATCGCGACGTTGGTGCCGGCGTACTTCACCATCAGCGCGCCGGTAAACGCGCCTATCGCGAGAAAGGCGGCCTGGCCCAGCGAGAGCAGGCCGGCGGTGCCGGTGAGAACAGTGAGACCCATCGCGGCGATCGCGGTCACCGCCGCCGTGTTCGCGAGCTTGAGGGCGAACGGTCCCATCATGAGCGGCGCGACGAACACCCCCAGCGCCACCAGCGCATACAACGCTGCCTGCGGGCTTCGGGAAGGGATCGACACGCGTCCTGGACGGGGAGCCGCGGGCGCGTCAGGGGTCAATGTCGTCGCCGCGCGATGAAGTCGGAAATGGGATCACACGCGGGCGATGCGCTCGACGCGGCCGGCAAGCCCCGAGGGCCGCAGCGCCAGCACGATCAGCAGAGCCACGACCGGGACGACCTGGCTGTAGCGCGCGTCGATGAACACGGTGACGCCATGCTCCGCCGCAGCGATCAGGATCGCGCCGACGACCGCGCCGGCAAGGCTCGTCATGCCGCCCAGGATCGCGGCGACCACCCCGCTTACGCCCACGAACGCGCCTTCCATCGCGGCGCTCGAGATGGCGGCCACGCCGATGCCGCCCAGGCCCGCCATGACGCTGGCCATCAGCCACGTCGCGAGCAGCACCCGGCGCACGGGCACGCCGCGCAGCTCCGCGAGACGCGGATTGTTGGCGACCGCACGCATGTCGATGCCGAAGCGCGTGAAACGCACCACGAGCTGCGCGACGATCACGCCGGCGAGGCAGATCAGCGCCGACGCGAGTGTGTTCCATGCGATGCCGATCCCGCCCAGCTCGAGCCGACCCGTCGCGAGCACGAGGCGCTTCGACTCGCCCGACCACACGAGGCTCACCACGCCGAGGATCACGATGCCGAGCGCGATGGTGAGCACCGTGCCGACGAAGTGTCCGCGCCGCCCGCCCCAGCGATCGACCACGAGGTGCGTGATCGCGCCCATCGCGAGCGCTGCGATCAGCCCGCATGCGACCGCGATCGCCGATCCCCATGCGCCCGCGGGCGCGACGCGAGAGGCGGCCACCGCGACGTACGCCGCCATGACCCCGATCTCCCCCACGTGAAACGCAAGCACGTGGCTCGCGCGATACACGAGGACAACGGCGGTCGCGAACGCCACGAGGATCGCCGTCGACGCGAGCACTCCGAACAGCAGCGAGAAGCTCAACGTGCTTGCTCCAGCGGACGACGTGGCGTTGCGCGTTGCATGGCTTACTTCGGCGGCGTGAACTGCGGCGTGCTGCTCGCCTTGGCGACGTCGCCCGTCGCGACGACCTTGTCGGACGCGCGATCGTAACGATAGAGCTTGTACGCCGACGGACCGTAGTGGTCGGTCTTGGTGAAGACGATCGGTTCCTCGGTCAATCCGCCGGTGTCGATCTTCGTCGACGCAAGCGCGTCGTCGAGCTTCTGGGGCGTGCACGGCGCCGGGCAGCGCTTGAGCGCGTCGACCACGGTCATTCCGAGCACCCATCCGCCGGAGTGGAACGCGAGGACCTCGGGAATGCCCGCTTTCTTGGCGGCCGCTTCGAGAGCGGTCACCTGCGTGCCCTTGCTCTGTCCACCGCTTGCGTAGCGCGCATAGCTGAACACTTCCACGCCAGGCGTCGCCTTGGACGCGGCGCGCAGCTCGTCATCGCCGGTGCCCGCTTCCATCGAGAGGATCGCACCCTTGAAGCCGGCTTCGGCGAGCGACGGGAAGAAGCCCAGCGTCCGGCCGCGTCCGAAGATCGTGAGGAGGACGTCGGGCTTCATCGCCACGATCTTCTCCGCCACCGGCCGGAAATCGCGCAGCGTGACCGGGAACGTGACGCGCTCGGCACGCGTGAAGCCGGCCTTCTTCGCGGCCTCGATGGCGGCGTCGCAGGCGATGAATCCGCCAGGGCTTTCGAACACCGTGCACACGAACGTCGTGCCCTTCGGTGAGACCTTGCGCGCGAGCTCGCCGCCGACGTAGCCCGTGATCTCGAAGGCGAGGCCGACGCCGTAGACGCCTTCACGCGCGTTGGGCGGCAGCACGACGCCGACGTTGGCGGGGAATCCCGTGACCACCGGCACCTTGGCCTTGGTCATGGCGTTGTACACGGGCATGTGCGTGCTGGTGAGCGACAGGCCAAGGATGGCGAGCGCGCCCTGGTCCGCGAGCTCCTGCGCACTTGCCGCGGAACGCGCAGGATCGATCTGCACGTCGCGCACCATGAGGTCGATCTTGCGGCCGTTGACGCCGCCCGACTCGTTGACCGCGTCGATGTACAGCTTGAATCCATCGAGACCCGTCTTGAAGATGCCCTGCATCGGGCCGGAGGCATCGACGAGGTAGCCGAGCTTCAGGGGCTCGTTGGATTGGCCTTGCGCAGCGAGCGGCACGGCAGCGGCAAGCAAGGCGGCGACGAGTGAGGCGAGACGCATGAGACGTTCTCCGGAGGGTGATGTGGGCAAGTCTTACGACACGCGGGACTGCGCGGGGGATGCGGGAGCCACGTCGGGACGATGCAGCTCGGCGTATTTCATTTCCCGCAACTCGCGCTTCAGCAGCTTCCCGAAATGGCTGCGCGGAAGCGCGTCGATAAAGGCGATCTGTTTCGGCATCTTGTAACCGGCAAGGCGCGCGCGCCCGAACGTGAAGAGCTCGCGAGCGAGTGCCGTGTCGTCTTCCTCGGGTGCGGCCTTGACCACTACCAGCGTGACGGCCTCTCCCCAGCGATCGTCGGGCAGGCCCACGGCCGCGCACTCGCGGATGCGCCCGTGAGCGCCGAACGCGTTCTCGATCTCGACGGAGGGCACGTTTTCGCCGCCGGTCAGGATGATGTCCTTGCTGCGGTCGACGATGGCCACGCGGCCGTCCGCATCCATCACGCCAATGTCACCCGTGAAGCACCATTCGAGGCCCTCGGGGTCGTCGGCGCGCTTGCGCCACACGCGGCGGCTCGCCTCTTCGTTGCCGTGGTAGTAGAGCGCGGTGTTGAAGCCGCGCAGGCAGATCTCGCCGCGCTCGCCGCGCGGCAACTCGCGCCCGTCGACGTCGACGATGCACAGCCGCGTGTCGAGATGCGGCTCGCCGATGCCCGCGGAGTACGCGAGGAAGTCGCCCGGTGCCTGGATGGCCATGTTGAGGCTCTCGCTGATGCCCGCCCCGGCAAGGCAATCGGCGGTTGGAAACATCTCCGCGAGCTTTTCGCGCAACGCGGGGGCGGTGGGCGCGGAGGTGCTGATCAGCGTCTTCACCGACGTGACCGGCACGCGATCCCACGTGCGGTAGAGCGGGCCGATCGTGGCCGGCACCAGGAGCGCGTACTCCACCGCGTGCTCGCGCAGCAGGCGGAAGTACGTGCCCGGATTGAACGAGGGCTCGGGCGGCATGATCACGGTGCCCGCGCGCCACAGGATGGGGAACAGGCCCCAGTCCATGCCCGCGCCGTGATAGGCCGG
>CAZIZD010000158.1:0-9586 GCA_964543615.1 uncultured Alcaligenaceae bacterium
GGAAAAGAGGTGTTCCTTGCCGCCGTCCCCGTCACCCATCTCCACGGCGAGCGCGCGCCCGTCGGCATGGCGCAGCGCGGTTTCGAATGACTCCGCGAGGCGCTGGCGCGCTTCCGGCCGCACCTTGAGGCGGTCGACCACGACTTCCAGCGTGTGCTTCACGTTCTTCTTGAGCTTCGGCAGCCCGTCGATCTCGTGCACCTTGCCATCGACGCGCACGCGCGCGAAGCCCTTCGCGCGAAGCTCGGCTACGAGGTCGAGATGCTCGCCCTTGCGGTTGACCACAACCGGCGCGAGGATCATGAGGCGCAGGCCCTCGCTGTCGTCGGACTTGCCTTCGCCCTTGCCGGTCGCGAGCGCGAGCGTCGCATCCACCATCTGCGAGATCGTCATCGCGGCGAGCTTCTGCTCGGGATGATCGGGACAGTAGGGATCGCCCACCCGCGCGAACAGCAGGCGCAGGTAGTCGTGGATCTCGGTGACCGTGCCCACCGTGGAGCGCGGATTGTGCGACGTCGCCTTCTGCTCGATCGAGATCGCGGGCGACAGGCCCTCGATCAGGTCGACGTCGGGCTTCTCCATGAGCTGCAGGAACTGCCGCGCGTAGGCGGAGAGCGATTCGACGTAGCGGCGCTGGCCCTCCGCGTACAGCGTGTCGAAGGCGAGCGAGCTCTTGCCCGAGCCGGACAGCCCCGTGATCACGATCAGCTTGTGCCGCGGCAGATCGAGATTCAGGTTCTTGAGATTGTGCGTGCGTGCGCCGCGTATGCGGATGGAATCCATGGGGCGGCTGTATGCCTTGGTGGTGTTGCGTTTGCGGCGTTCGTTTGTGCTGCCGTTCAACGGCATCCGTCCAGTCGGCCTAGGCTGAACGGCCGAAGGCGCGAGAGGCGAACCTGTTAGTATATTGCGTTTCGCTCGCGCGACTAAAACCCTTCGACTCCACGACTCCCGCAACGACGCATCCCACGTCGCACGCTCCCGCTGCTCGCATCGCCGCACGCAACCGTATGCCCTCTCCCGAGACCCCAGCGAAACCGCGTATGACGCCCATGGAGGTGCGCGCCACCGTGAGCCTCGCGAGCATCTACGGGCTGCGGCTCCTCGGGATGTTCGTGATCCTCCCGGTCTTCGCGCTTTACGCCGAGACGCTCCCCGGCGGCGCGACGCCTACGCAGATCGGATTCGCCCTCGGCGCGTACGGCCTCATGCAGGCGGTCCTGCAGATCCCCTTCGGCTGGGCCTCCGACCGCATCGGCCGCAAGCCCGTGATCTACGGGGGACTGCTCCTCTTCGCGGCAGGCAGCTTCATCGCGGCCTTCGCCCACAGCATCGGCTGGGTGATCGTAGGGCGCTCGCTCCAGGGCGCAGGCGCCATCTCCGCCGCCGTGATCGCGCTCACCGCCGACCTTACGCGCGACACCGTGCGCACGCGCGCCATGGCGGCCATCGGCATCACCATCGGCGCCACGTTCGCCGTCTCGCTCATCGTGGGTCCGGTGCTGAAGGGCGTGATCGGCGTTCCGGGCATCTTCGTCATGACCGGCGTGCTCGCGCTCGCCGCCGTCGTGGTCGTCCGCCTCGCGGTGCCCAACCCCGGGGAGCGTTCTGCCGGCTCGGGCGCGACACCCGGCCAGCTTCGCGCCGCGTTGCGCGACCCGCAGCTCCTGCGCCTCAACTACGGCACGTTCGCGCTCCACGCGGTGCTGATGGCGCTGTTCACGCAGATCCCCTTCGCGCTGCGCGACAACGGCATCGCGCCCGAGCGCCATTGGATCGTCTACATGCCGGTGCTCGTGCTCTCGGTTTTGCTCATGCTGCCGTTCCTGCGCCGCGTCGACCAGCCGGGACGGGGCAAGCCGCTCATGAACTCCTCGGTCGCAATCCTGCTCGCCTCGACCTTCGCGCTCGCCTTGTCGCTGCACTGGCTCGCGGCGCTGTGCGTTGCGCTCACCGTCTTCTTCGCGGCGCTCAACCTTCTCGAGGCCATGCTGCCCGCGCTCGTCTCCAAGTACGCGGGCGCCGAGGCGCGCGGCGGCGCGATCGGCATCAACTCGAGCGCGCAATTCCTGGGCGCGTTCGTGGGCGCCACGGCGGGCGGTTGGCTCGCCCAGCATGCCGGCAATACGGCCGTCTTCGCCTTCTGCGCCGCGCTCACCGCGCTGTGGCTCGCCGCCACTGCGACCATGACCGCGCCCGCACCCTACGCAACCAAACTCTCGATGGGAGAAACGTGACATGGCCTCCGTCAACAAGGTGATCCTCCTCGGCAACCTCGGGCGCGACCCCGAGACGCGCTATACGACCGGCGGCGACGCCGTGACCAACCTCAACATCGCCACCAGCGAGCAGTGGAAGGACAAGAGCGGCGAGAAGCAGGAGCGCACCGAGTGGCATCGCGTGGTGCTGTTCGGCCGCCAGGCCGAAGTCGCGGGCGAATACCTGAAGAAAGGCCGCTCGGTCTATATCGAGGGCCGCTTGCAGACCCGCAAGTACACCGATAAGGACGGTGTCGAGAAGTACAGCACCGAGATCGTCGCCGACCGCATGCAGCTCATCGGCGGGACACGCGAGGGCGGTGGCGGCGGCGACGCCGAGTTCCCGGGCGGTGGCAGCAGTGGCAGCGGCGGCGGTGCGCGCCGCGAGGGTGGCGGCGCCAAGCCGGCGGGCGGCGGCAAAAAGACCGACGACTTCGACGACGACATTCCGTTCTAGCCGGCGACCAACCGCGCGCCTGGCGCAGCTAAGTCGCTGCGGTCTCCCGACTGGAGGGACTCTCCGCCTTCGCCTCGATCACGCCTCCCCCAAGGCATACGTCGCCGTCGTACAGCACGAGAAACTGGCCGGGCGTCGGCGCCCATTGCGGTTCGTCGAATCGCGCGACGTAACCTGCGGCCGTGCGCGACAGCATGCACGGCGCGTCGGGCATGCGATAGCGGGTCTTGGCGCCAAAGCGGCGCGGCAACGCGGGCTCGCGTCCCCCGATCCAGTGCATGTCCATGGCGTCGACGTCGCGCCGATACAGGAGCGGATGGTCGTGGCCTTGTACCGCGACGAGCGCATTGCGCCGCGCGTCCTTGGCGGCCACGAACCACGGTGCGTCCGCGCCATGGCGCACGCCCCCGATGCGCAATCCCTGGCGTTGTCCCAGCGTGTAGTAGGCAAGTCCCTGGTGCTCGCCCACCACCGCGCCTTCCGGTGTGACGATGGGCCCCGGCGTTCGCGGCAGGTAACGCGCGAGAAAATCCCGGAACGGGCGCTCGCCGATGAAGCAAATCCCGGTCGAGTCCTTCTTGGCGTACGTGGGGATGCCTTCGCGTTGCGCGATGGCGCGCACGTCCCGCTTGTTCATCTCCCCCAGCGGAAACATCACGGGCGCAAGTTGCCGCTGGTCGAGGCGATGCAGGAAATAGCTCTGGTCCTTGCCCGTGTCGGCCGCCCTCATGAGCTCCACCGAATCGCCGGTGTGCCGCACGCGCGCGTAATGCCCCGTCGCGATGCGCGAGGCGCCGAGGTCGAGCGCATGGTCGAGGAAGGCCGCGAACTTGATCTCGCTGTTGCAGAGCACGTCGGGATTGGGCGTGCGCCCGGCCTCGTACTCGCGCAGGAACTGCGCGAACACGCGCTCGCGGTACTGCGCGGCAAAGTTGACCGCCACGAGCTCGATGCCGATCACGTCCGCGACGCTCGCTGCGTCGACCAGGTCCTCGCGCGACGTGCAGTACTCGTCGGTGTCGTCGTCTTCCCAGTTCTTCATGAAGACGCCGATCACTTCGTATCCCTGCTGCTTGAGGAGCCACGCCGCAACGGACGAGTCCACCCCGCCCGACATGCCGACGACGACGCGTTCCGAGCTCAACCTAGGCCTCCGGGTCTTCCCAGAATCCGCGCTGCACGGCCACCTCGCGCACGAACTCGAGCGGCAAGCGCGCACCCGCGCGATAGTCGTCGACGCACCGCTGCACGAGCGGGCTGCGATGATCGCGCCGGCGCGCGACGATCTCCTCGTACGTGAGCCAGACGGCCTGCACGATGCCGGTGTCGAGCTCACGATGCGGGTCGTGCGCGCGCGCATCCGCGCAGTAAGTGAACCGCACGAAGGTCGCGCCGTTGTCCGCCGCCTCCCAGCGATAGATGCCGACGAGCGCCGTCGGGACGACCGTCCACGCCGTCTCTTCCAGCGTCTCGCGCACCGCCGCCGCGGGCAAGGACTCGCCCGATTCAAGATGCCCCGCCGGCTGATTGAGCTTGCGCCCGGCGCGAGTTTCCTCCTCGACCAGCAGGAACCTGCCGTCCCGCTCGACGATGGTCGCGACCGTCACGGCGGGCCGCGAAACGACGACTTCACTCATGGTCTCACCAAAGAAAAAGGGCAGGGCGCTCGGCCCTGCCCTTCGTCGTGACGGGCCCGGAATTACTGGCCGGTCGACTTCTTCTGCAGGTCCTTCTCGAGCGCTTGCTGACCAGCCTTGGTCTTGAGCTCGGTGTTCTGCTTCGGCGTCGCCTTCGACTCGGCGGTGTTCGCCTTTTGCTGCGCGGCGGTGGCGGCGACGCTGCCCGACGGATTCTCGGGGTTGACCATCTGCTTGTTCACGTCCTTGATGGCGGTGTTCTTCTCGGCCGTCGTCATCTTGGGCGTTTCCTTCGACTTCGCCGTGTTGGCGGCTTGCTCGGCGGCGGTCTTTTGCGTGCTGGCCGAGCTGCCCGAGCCGGCTTGCGTCGCGGCCTTGACGTCGGCCTGCTTTTCCTTCGTGGTGGGCGCCGGCGCGGCGGTTTGCGCAGCGGCAACGGTCGCGAACGCACCGGCGATCAGTGCAACGATCAGCTTGTTCATTTGAAAATCCTCTATGGTCGGGTTTGGGACGGGAAAATGAAGCTCTTCTTTACTTCGTCGGCGCCGCGGCGGGCGCGCTCGACGAGCTCGCCGGCTTCTTCGCATTCTTCTTCTTGGCCTTCTTGGTCGTTCCGGATTTGGCAGGAGCGGATGCCGACGCCGACGCTTGGGGCGCCGACGGCGAGGCCGTGGTCGAACCTTGTGCAAATGCGACGACCGAGAACGCCGTCGCAACCAGTGCCGCAAGCAATTGCTTCATGAAAGGTGATTCCCTCGTTGAAAAGCGACAACGGTGTTCCGTGTCGAGGCCATTAACGGGCGCGTGTTACGGACGGTTGACATCGACCGCTTGCGGCGGCGCTGGGCCTACCACCATTTTACCTTATCAATCAGAGAACTAACAACGCGAATGCCCGCTCGACGTCGCCTTTTGGACGGGTTGTTTGCGAAAAGGACACAGACCGGCCCGGCCGACCCTCAATTCCCCCGCCACGGGAGGTCGCGCTGGAGCCACTGGCGAAGCATGGGGACGGTGATCGGCCGCTTCGCTGCCAGGGAGTGGCGGTCGAGCGCCGCCAGCGTGGCCACGAGGGTGCCCATGTCACGCCGCCCGTGCGCCAGGAGATAGGCGATCACCTCTTCGGAAAGCCGGAATCCACGCTCCCGGGCATAGCGCTCGAGCGCGCCCGGCTTGTCCTCGTCGCGCAGCGGCACGACCTCGTAGACGAGCCCCGACCCGAGGCGGGTGCGCAGGTCATCGCGAACGGCCAGGCGCCCGGGCGGCGATCCGGCCGCCGCGACCAGCAGCCCCCCCGTTTCCTGCAAGCGATTGAAGAGCGTGAAGAGCCGGCCCTGGGCTTGCGCGTCGGCGCTGTGCACGTCGTCGACCGCAACGAGCGCCGGACCGGCGGGGAGCGCGGAGGAGAGCTCCGACGGCGCCGCCGCGTAATGCGCGGGACGCGCGGAGGCCGCTACCGCGGCGCGCAGGAGATGGGTGCGGCCCGCACCTTCCGCCCCCCACAGCAGGATGCATGTGTCCACGGTGTCGCCGCGCGCGGACGCGGAGAGCCTCGCCACGGCCTCGGCGTTGCGGCCCGGAACGAAATTGGCGAACGACGGTGGCTCGACCGGCGCGAGCTCGAACACGAGCTGTTCCATGCCGCCGCCTAGTCGGTCTCGCCGTACACCGGCGATGCGAAGTACGCCACGCGCAGGTATCGCAGGCCGACCAGGAGCGCCGCGGAAGCCGGAAGCGCGAGCAGCACGCCGGCAAAGCCGAACAGTTGTCCGAACGCGAGCAGCGCGAATATCACGGCCAGGGGATGGAGCCCGATGCGGTCGCCGACGAGATAGGGAACCAGCACGTACGACTCGAACAGCTGGCCCACCGCGTACACGAGAAGCACCGCTAGGAATCCGGGCCACCCCGCCCATTGCAGGAGTGCCGCAAGGACGCCCAGCGCAAGGCCCAGTCCGTAGCCCACGTACGGAATGAAGACGAGCAGCCCCGTGAGCACGCCGATCGCGAGCGCCTTGTCGAGCCCCGCGAGCGTGAGCGCGATGGTGTAGTAGGCCGCGAGCACCACCATCACCATGAGCTGGCCGCGCAGGAACTCCGCCAGGACTCGATCGATGTCGCCGGCAATGGCGCGCGTCTTGGGAAGCCAGTTCCGCGGCACCAGCATGAAAAGCCGCTCCCCGATCATGTTCCAGTCGCGCAGGACATAGAACATCACGACGGGAATGAGCGCGAGATTCACGAGTATCGAGACTAGGATCATCGATCCGGTCCTGAGCCCCGACAGGACCGACAACGACAGGTCGCGCGCATCGTCCATGTTCTCGGCGACGAGCGACTTCATCGACGCGAGGTCGAACGCGAGCGTGACGCCGAACTGCTGCTCGAGCCACGGCGACAAGCGGGCGATCGCCTGCGAGGCGAGATCCGGAAGACGCCGCGCGGCGAGGCTCACCTCGGACTGCACGAGCGGAATCAGCACGAGGAACAGCGCGAGCAGCAGGACGCCGAACAGGAGCACCACGACGGTCGTCGCGAGCCCGCGCGAGATGCGCCGTCGCTCCGCCCACGCGACGATCGGCGTGCCGAGGTACGCGAGGATGGCGCCGATGAGAAATGGCGTGAGGACCGGCCCGAGATAGCGCAGTCCGAGAAACAGCACGACCGCGGCCCCCGCGATCCACGCGTAATTGCGCGCCGTGAGCGTGCGCCGCGGGCGCGAAGACGGGGCGGACGCCGGCGGCTCGGCAAGCGCGGGCGCCGGCTGCGCGATCGTCTCGCCGGGTGTCGATGGGCGGGTCTCGTTCATTTCCGGTAGAATTCGGCGCGACATCCGCGAAGCTCGCGGGTGGCTCGCGCTACGCGCGCATTCTAAAAGGTTCGGCGCTCCGCCAGCGAGCGTTCCTTCATGGTCGATCCGGGTCCCAATTCACTTTCCTATCGCGAGTCGGGCGTCGACATCGAGGCCGGCGACGCGCTGGTCGAGCGCATCAAGCCCTTTGCCAGGCGCACGATGCGTCCCGAAGTGCTCGCAGGCATCGGCGGCTTCGGTGGCCTCTTCGAGATCGGCAAGCGCTTCAAGGAGCCCGTGCTCGTCTCGGGCACCGACGGCGTAGGCACCAAGCTCCTCCTCGCCCTCGCGATGAACCGTCACGACACCGTGGGCATCGACCTCGTGGCGATGAGCGTCAACGACGTGCTCGTACAGGGCGCCGAGCCGCTCTTCTTCCTCGACTACTTTGCGTGCGGCAAGCTCGACGTCGACGTCGCCGCAACGGTGATCAAGGGCATCGCGCAGGGATGCGAGCAGGCGGGATGCACGCTGCTGGGCGGCGAGACCGCCGAGATGCCCGGCATGTATCCCGAGGGCAAGTACGATCTCGCGGGATTCGCAGTGGGCGTGGTCGAGAAGTCCGACATCATCGACGGCCGCACCATCGCGGCGGGCGACGTCGTGATCGGCATCGCTTCCTCGGGACCGCACTCCAATGGCTTCTCGCTCATCCGGCGCATCCTCGAGCAAAGCGGTGCCGACCTGCGCGCACCGTTCGAAGGCACGACGCTGGGCGCCGCGCTCATCGCGCCCACGCGCATCTACGTGAAGCCCGTGCTGTCCCTGCTGCACGCGGTGCCGGTGAAGGGCATGGCGCACATCACGGGCGGCGGTCTCCTCGAGAACGTGCCGCGCATGCTGCCCGACGGACTGCAGGCGCGCCTGACGCGCTCGTCGTGGACACGCCCGGCCATCTTCTCCTGGCTGCAGCGGCGCGGCAACGTCGCCGACGACGAGATGCATCGCGTGTTCAACTGCGGCATCGGCATGGCGCTGGTCGTCGCACCCGAGCATGCCGACCGCGCGATCAAGGTGCTCGCCGACGCCGGCGAGACCGCGCAGCGCATCGGCTCCATCGTTGCGCTGCCCGCGGGCGAGCGCCCCACGGTCGTCGTTTGAACACTGCGGCAAGACCCCGGATCACCGTCCTCATCTCGGGCCGCGGGTCCAACCTCGCGGCGCTGCTCGAAGCGAGCGACCTCGCAGGGGACATCGTTCGCGTCGTCTCGAACCGTCCCGGCGCGGGTGGTCTTGCGATCGCCGCCTCGCGCGGCGTGGCAACTTCCGTGGTGGACCACCGTGCGTTCGAGAGCCGCGAAGCCTTCGATGCGGCGCTGGCCGCGGCCGTCGACGCAGATCGTCCCGATCTCGTCGTGCTGGCAGGTTTCATGCGCGTGCTCGGCGCAGCGTTCATCGAGCGCTACGAGGGACGCATGATCAACATCCATCCCTCGCTGCTTCCCGCATACCCGGGCCTCCATACGCACCGCCGCGCGCTCGCCGAAGGCGCGCGACTCCATGGCTGCACCGTGCACTTCGTCACGCCGGAGGTGGACGTGGGCCCGATCGTCGCGCAGGGCGCGGTTCCCGTGCTCGACGGCGACGACGAGGACTCGCTCGCCGCGCGCGTGCTCGCCGTGGAACATGTGCTGCTGCCGCGTGTCGTACGGTGGTACTGCGAGGGACGGCTCGTCATCGACGGACGGCGGGTGCGCGTTAGCGGTATCGCTACACCCGCAGGCTCCGCGCTCGCGTCGCCAGGCGGATGAGCTCGCAGGGTGCTCCGCCGCTTGCATCGAACGTCGCGCGACAGCGCGCTTAGGAAAGTCACGAAAGCCGCACGACAAGGTGTCCAACGCCGCCGCAGCGCCGACGTTGCTTGCGATCTCGCTGCGGCTTGCGCAGTCGAGGGCCCTCGCGCGCACGCGCCGCGCTCTGGCGTTCGCCCTCGTCCTGTCGCTCGTGTTGCACCTGGCGCTCACCCTGTGGCCGACCGAGACGCCGCTCTCGCCGGAGTCGACCCCGCTCACCGCGACGATCACCGAGCTGCCGCCTCCCCCCGTCCCGGCAGCGGTACCGCAACCCAAGCCCGCGGCCAAGCCCAAGGCGCGGCCCACGTCACCGCTGGTGCCTCCCGCCCCCGATGCGCAAGTCGCCGACGCCGCGGCGGACAAGGCGGCATCGCCACCTGCGGCCGAGGCCGCACCCGAGGTTGCGCCAGCCGCGGAGCCGCTCCCCGCTGTCGTGCCGGGCGCTGTCGCCACCGGCAAGACCCTGCCGCCCCGCGTCGACCTCGCCTACAAGGTGTTCTGGGGCACGCGCGGATTCCTCATCGGCGACGCCGTGTATCGCTTCGAGCACAAGGACCGGCGCTACCGCATCGCGACGGTAGGCGAGGCGC
>CAZIZD010000159.1:0-9586 GCA_964543615.1 uncultured Alcaligenaceae bacterium
CGGCACGTCGTATCCCATCGACCGCGCGCGCGTCGCGCGCGAGCTCGGTTTCGACGAAGTCGCCACGAACTCGCTCGACGCCGTGTCCGATCGCGACTTCGCGATCGAGTTCGAGGCGGCGGCCTCGCTGGTGATGATCCATCTCTCGCGGTTCTCGGAAGAGCTCGTGCTGTGGTCGAGCCCGCGCTTCGCGTTCGTCTCGCTGGCGGACCGCTTCTGCACCGGCAGCTCGATCATGCCGCAGAAGAAGAATCCCGACGTGCCCGAGCTCGTGCGCGGCAAGAGCGGTCGCGTGATCGGTCATCTCGTGTCGCTGCTCGTGCTCATGAAGGGCCAGCCGCTCACGTACAACAAGGACAACCAGGAAGACAAGGAGCCGCTGTTCGACACGGTCGACACGCTCGCCGATACGCTCGTGATCATGGCCGATCTCGTGGCGAGCGGCATCGCGGTGAACGCGGAGCGCATGCGCGCCGCGGCGGGCGAGGGCTTCGCGACCGCGACCGATCTCGCCGACTATCTCGTTCGCCGCGGCGCGCCCTTCAGGGACGCGCACGAAGCCGTCGCGCGGGCCGTGCGCCACGCCGAGGTGAAGGGTGTCGATCTCGCCGCGCTTTCCGTGGCCGAGCTACGTCAGTTTTCGCCGCTGGTGGGCGACGACGTGCACGCGGTGCTGACACTCGAAGGCTCGGTCGCGAGCCGCAACCATTTGGGCGGCACGGCGCCCGCGCAGGTGCGCGAAGCCGTCGCGGCCGCGCGCAGGTCATTGCCACCACGGAGCAGCACATGAAGCTCGCATTCCTCGGACTCGGCGTCATGGGGTTCCCCATGGCGGGCCACCTCGCACGCGCGGGGCACGACGTCACCGTTTACAACCGCAGCGCCGCCAAGGCCGCGCAGTGGGTCGATGCGCACGGAGGACGCAGCGCGCCCACGCCGGCCGCGGCTGCGAAGGATGCGCAGATCGTGATGATGTGCGTGGGCAACGACGACGACGTGCGCGCGGTGGCCAACGGTGCAGACGGCGCGCTGTCCGGAATGTCGCCGGGGGCGACGCTCGTCGATCACACGACCGCATCCGCGGAAGTCGCGCGCGAAATGTACGAAGTGGCGAAGGCGCGCGGCATCGCCTTCCTCGACGCGCCCGTGTCGGGCGGACAGGCCGGCGCCGAGAACGGCAAGCTCACCATCATGGTAGGCGGCGACGCGGCGGCCTTCGCGGGCGCACAGGACGTCGTTGCAACATACGCGCGCGCCGTCACGCTGATGGGCGGCCCCGGCGCGGGACAACTCACCAAGATGGTCAACCAGATCTGCATCGCAGGCCTCGTCGAGGCGCTGTCGGAGGGCGTTCACTTCGCGACGAAGGCGGGACTCGATCCGCTGCTCGTCCTCGACGTGATCAGCAAGGGCGCGGCGCAGTCGTGGCAGATGGAGAACCGCGGCAAGACCATGGTCGCGGACAAGTTCGATTTCGGGTTTGCGGTCGACTGGATGCGCAAGGACCTGGCGATCTGCCTCGCCGAGGCGCGGCGCAACGGCGCCATGCTTCCGGTGACGGCGATCGTCGACCAGCTCTATGCGCAGGTGCAGGCGCGCGGCGGCGGACGGTGGGACACGTCGAGCCTCGTGCGCTTGCTCAACAAGGTGCAATGACGCGCGCCCGCATTGCGCGAGTCCTCCTGGCGGCGCTCGCGCTGGCCGCGTCGGCTACGGCCACCGCGCAGGTCGCGCTGCAGAACGCGTGGATGCGCCCGGCCCCCGGAGGCTCGGACGCGCGCGCGTACGTCGACATCAGGAGCGACGTCAGCGCCGAGCTGGTGGGCGCGTCGACGCCGGTCGCGAAGAAAGTCGTGATCGTGCGCGTGAAGACGATCGGCGACCCGTCGACCGAGCAGGTGGTGAAGGCGTTCGCGGTGCCGGGCGGCACCACCACACGCCTTGCCTATCTCGGCGATCACCTGCGGCTCGTGGGCATGAAACAGCCGGTGACCAACGGCGACCCCGTGCCTCTCAAGCTCACGTTTCGCACCGCCGCCGGCAAGCGGTTCGACGCCGAGACCAACGTCCTCGTGCGCGGGGTGCTGGCGCCGCAGGTCGCGCCGCCTGCGGCGCGCGAGACGCCGGCGGGCACCAAGCCCTAGGGCCTGGTCAGGAAGCCTCGGGGACGCGGTCGCCGTCGACCAGCACGATCTCGTAGGTCACGGTCGCGGTCTTGCCCAGCATGATGGTGGCCGAGCAGTACTTTTCCTTGGAAAGCGTGACCGCGCGCTCCACCACGCGCGGATCGAGCCCCTTCCCGGCCACGTGGTAGACGTAATGGAGTGCGGTGAACACCCGCGGGCTGGTCGGTGCCCGCGTCCCTTCGACCGTGACCGCCACGTCCCGGACGTCGTGGCGTCCTTTGCGCAGGATGGTCACCACGTCGTAGGCGGTGCAGGCGGCCGCCCCGGTCAGGAGCATCTCCATCGGGCGCATGCCGATGTTGCGCCCGCCACTGTCCGGATCGCCGTCGATGACGACCGCGTGACCGCTGCCGGACTCGCCCGCGAAGCTGACCCCGTCGATCCACTTGATTCGCGTCTTCATTGTATTCCAAGGGTTTTCACTGATAGCGACCGCTCACATCAACGTCATTTGGCGCATCCGCAACGCGATCAGCTTTTCTGATGCTGCAATGCGGTAAATGTGATTGCATGCTGCGGCGCAGTATGCGAGGATCAAAACCGTTCGAGCGCCTCGCCGTACTCCTCCTTCGGCAGCCTCGAACGCATTCCTCCATTCTCCTCCTATGGTGGAATCCTCAAGGCGCGGTCTACGACCGCGCCTTTTTTTGTCCGGACGGCGGGGCGCCCCGGGGTGTCTTGCGCCTCGCCTTGACCATGGCGGGATTGCAATAGTACAATGTTCGACTTTGCTGCGGACGGACAGCCGGTGCATTCATGCATCCGCCACTTCCCGTGCGCCGTCGTCCTGCCCTACCAAAACGAGCCATGAAGACCTTTTCTGCGAAGCCCTCGGACATCACGCGCGACTGGTACGTCGTCGACGCCACCGACCAGGTGCTGGGACGCCTTGCGAGCCAGATCGCGCTCCGCCTGCGCGGCAAGCACAAGGCCATCTACACGCCCCACATGGACACCGGCGACTTCATCGTCGTGACCAACGTCGAGAAGCTCCGCGTCACCGGCAACAAGGCCGAGGACAAGCTCTATCACCGTCACTCGGGCTATCCCGGCGGCATCTCGACCACCAATTTCAGCAAGATGCAGGCGCGCTTCCCGGGCCGTGCGCTCGAGAAGGCCGTGCGCGGCATGCTGCCCAAGGGTCCGCTCGGGTACGCGATGCTGAAGAAGCTCAAGTACTACACGGGCCCGGCGCATCCGCACGCGGCGCAGCAGCCCAAGACCCTCCAGCCCGTCAAATAAGCGTCCGTCAAGAAAGCATCCGTCAAGACATGATCGGCAACTACTACTATGGCACGGGCCGCCGCAAGACGTCGGTGGCGCGCGTGTTCATCAAGGCAGGCTCGGGCAAGTTCGTCGTCAACGAGAAGCCCGTCGACGAGTTCTTCACGCGCGAGACCGGCCGCATGGTCGTCCGTCAGCCGCTGGTGCTGACCAACCACCAGACCACGTTCGACATCATGGTCAACGTGATCGGCGGCGGCGAGTCGGGACAGGCCGGCGCGGTGCGCCACGGCATCACCCGCGCGCTGATCGACTACGACGCGCAACTGAAGCCCACGCTCTCCAAGGCGGGCCTCGTCACGCGCGACGCGCGCGAAGTCGAGCGAAAGAAGGTCGGCCTCCACAAGGCGCGCCGCCGCAAGCAGTTCAGCAAGCGCTGACGAGCGCTGCAACCAAGGCAACGCGAAGGGCGCCCGGGCGGCGCCCTTTTTCTTATGCGCTAGAATCGTTTTTCCGAGTCGAGGTCACACAATGGTCAAGATCGGCATCGTCGGCGGCACCGGCTACACCGGGGTCGAGCTACTGAGAATCCTGGCATCGCATCCGGATGCCGACGTCCGCGCCATCACCTCGCGCGGCGATGCCGGCACGCGCGTCGTGGACATGTTCCCGAGCCTGCGCGGCAAGTACGACGGCCTCACGTTCACCGCACCCGATGCGACCGACTTGAAGTCGTGCGACGTGGTGTTCTTCGCCACGCCCCACGGCGTGGCCATGGCCCAGGCGCGCGAGCTCGTCGGCGCCGGCGTCAAGATCATCGACCTCGCCGCGGACTTCCGCATCCGCGACGCGGCGCTCTTCGAGAAGTGGTACAAGCTGAAGCACGCGTGCCCCGACCTTCTCGAGGAATCGGTGTACGGCCTGCCCGAGTTCCATCGCGAGGAGATCAAGCGGGCGCGCATCGTCGGCAACCCGGGGTGCTATCCCACCGCGATGCAGCTGGGGCTCGTCCCGCTGCTCGAGGCCGGCATCGTCGACAGCAAGCACCTCATCGCCGACTGCAAGTCCGGCGCCTCGGGCGCGGGCCGCAAGGCCGAGGTGGGATTGCTGCTGGCCGAAGCGTCGGACAACTTCAAGGCGTATGGCGTGGCGGGACACCGCCATCATCCCGAGACCGTGCAGGAGCTCCAGGGCCGCAGCAAGACGCCGGTCGAGCTCATCTTCACGCCGCACCTGCTGCCGATGATCCGCGGGATTCACGCCACGCTCTACGCGCGGCTCACCAACCTCGACGTCGATGCGCAGGCCCTGTTCGAGAAGCGCTACGCGGGCGAGCCGTTCGTCGACGTGATGCCGCCGGGATCGATGCCCGACACGCGCAGCGTTCGCGCCAGCAACGTCGCGCGCATCGCGATTCACCGCCCGCACGGAGGTGACACCCTCACCGTCATCGTCGTCGAGGACAACCTCGTGAAGGGCGCCGCCGGCCAGGCGATCCAGAACATGAACCTGATGTTCGGCCTGCCGGAGACGGCGGGTCTCACCTCCGCGCCGGTCCTGCCGTAGCCGCGTGCGCATGACGAGGCCGTAGGTCCCATGCCTGCCTGGTGGCGCCGGATGCGCCAGCATTTCGGCATCTCGGCGCCGCGCATGGCGGTGCGGACGCATCTTCCGTGGTGGGGACGCGGCGCCCTGGTCGTCACCCTGCTCGCGATCATCGGCGGCATGTGGTGGTGGGGATTCGACTTCGGCCAGATCCTGGGCGGTTTCAACCGCAAGGAGATCGAGAGCCGCCTCGTCTCGCTCGAGGCAGACGCGACGCGATTTCGCACCGAGGCGGCCGAATTGCGCGCCCGCAACGCGACGCTCGAGTCGGAGCTTGCCATGACGCGCGGCAAGCAGGAGGCCCTCTCCCGGCAGACAGTCGAGTTGAGCGGCGAAAACGCCCAGCTCAAGGAGGAGCTCGCGTTCCTGCAGAAGCTCGTCTCGGACTCGAGCAAGACGGTGGGCCTGCAGATCCAGCGGCTCGACGTCGAGCCCGACGGCCAGGGCACGTGGCGCTTCAGCGTGCTCGTCGTGCGCGGGGGAAGCCCCAAGGACGAGTTCGTGGGCAACATCGCCATCCGGGCCACGCTGGCCGCCGGCTCTTCCGCCGATGCGTCGGCCAAGGTCCTGCAAATTCCCGAGGACGACCCCGACGCGAGCCCCACGCTGCGGCTCAAATTCAAGTATTATCAGCGGGTTGAAGGCCGATTCAAGGTTCCGGTGGGCAGCCGTGTCACGTCGGTCGCGGTCCGCGCGTACGAGTCCGGACAGACCGCGCCGCGCGCCGCCCGGACCTTGAGCTTGAGCTAGGGGAGCGCCATGTTCCAGAAGAGAAACGACAAGCCGCAAAAGCGCATCGACAGCCTGATCGGCGCCGGCACCACGGTCGACGGCAACGTCACGTTCACGGGTGGTCTGCGCGTCGACGGCACCGTGAAGGGCAACGTCGCCACCGCCAACGGCGAGACCGGTACGCTGGTGGTCAGCGAGCACGCCCGCATCGACGGCGAGATCAAGGTGTCGCATGTCGTGGTGAACGGGGCCGTGAACGGCCCCATCATCGCCGACGACTCGCTCGAGCTGCAGGCCAAGGCGCGCGTGATCGGCGACATCTCGTACAAGACGCTCGAGATGCACCTCGGCGCTGTCGTGCAGGGACGCTTGAACCATGCTGAACCGGGCACGGCAAGCGTGGTCGAATTGAAGCGTGCAGCCGCCGACTAGGGCATTTCAGCCTTTGCGCGGCCGCGCGATTGGATCATGATGGCGGGATCGCACCCGCGTTGGAGCCCACGATGAATGCCATGAACGAAATGCCCGCCCCGCTCGTATTCACGGACGCCGCGGCGGCCAAGGTCAAGTCCCTCATCGAAGAGGAGGGCAATCCCGAGCTCAAGCTGCGGGTGTTCGTCTCGGGCGGCGGATGCTCGGGATTCCAGTACGGCTTCACCTTCGACGAGGTCAGCAACGAGGACGACACCGCGATGGTCAAGGATGGCGTCACTCTGCTCATCGACCCCATGAGCTACCAGTACCTGGTGGGCGCCGAGATCGACTACTCGGAAGGTCTCGAAGGCGCGCAGTTCGTCATCAAGAACCCGAACGCCACCACCACCTGCGGCTGCGGCTCGAGCTTCTCCGCATAAGCGGTCCCGCCGCTTTAGGCGGCTTCAGGCAACGGCTGCGGCGCCTCGCCGCAGCCGTTTTCGTTGACGAGGTAGCGCGCTTCGATCCTGCGCAACAGGGTCTGCGCGAGCGCGATGTCCTCGGCGGTGGCGTAGCAGGGCCGCGGCTCGGATTCCTGCATTTCGGGACGGTCCATGGCACTGCTGATGCATCGGCCGTGCCAGCTGGCAATCCCTCTGACAATCAGCACGTTGGCATCCGGCCCCGTGCGCGTCGGGGCGTCATTCGGCACCCGCGGTTGAACCCTTTGCCTCGCCTCTCGGCGGGTGGCCTACGCGCCTCTGGGATAAATCGCCCCCAGGACGCGGGCGCCGGAGGCTCCGGTCACCTCGGGGACGTTGCCCGGTCGACCCGCGAGCGTCTCGCGGGCAAGCCAGGCGAATGCGAGCGCCTCGACATGGTCCGTGGCCACGCCAAGCGCCGCCGTCGAGTCGACGCGCATGCCCGGCAATGCGGAGGCGATGCGCCGCACGAGGTCGTGATTCTTCGCCCCTCCCCCGCACAGGAAGAGCTCGTCCGCCCCGCCGCAATGCGTGCGGATCGCCTCGCAAAGCGACCGCACCGTGAGCTCCGCGAGCGTCGCCTGCATGTCCTCGGGAAGGCCCGCGAACCCGCCCGCGAAACGATCGAGCCACGACGCGTTGAAGAGATCGCGGCCGGTGCTCTTGGGCGGAGGCGCCGCGAAGTAAGGCTCCGCCAGCATCGCGCGCAGCATCGCTTCGTCCACGCGCCCGGAGCCGGCGAGCGCACCATCCGCGTCGAAAGGACCCGGCCGATGCCTCGCATGCCACGCATCGAGCAGCACGTTGCCGGGTCCCGTGTCGAAGCCGCGCACGGCGCCGCGCGGAGGCAGGTCGGTGATGTTCGCGATGCCGCCGATGTTGGCCACGACGCGATGAAGGCGCGCATCGCGGAACATCGCGGCATGGAACGCGGGAACCAGCGGCGCGCCCTGCCCGCCGGCCGCGATGTCGCGCATGCGGAAGTCCGCGACAACGGTCATGTAGGCCTTCTCCGCCACGCGGGAAGGATTGTTGATCTGCGAGGTCCAGCCCTCTTCCGGACGATGCCGCACCGTCTGGCCGTGAACGCCCGCGGCCACGACCTCGTGCGCCTCGATGCCCGCCGCGAGGCACACGGACCGCAGCGCATGCGCGTAGAGGTCGGCGAGCGCATTCGCGGCGCGCGCCGCGCGCACGATCTCGTCGGGACCTGAAGCCTGCAAGGCGCCCAGCTCGCGCCGCAGCTCGCGCGGAAACGCGACGTGGGTGGCGGCCATGAGCCTGCAACCCGAAGCAAAGTCCGCGACGACGGCGTCGATGCCGTCGAGGCTCGTGCCCGACATCACACCGCAGAAGAGTTCGCCGCGGTTACTCAGCGGAGGCCAGCGCCCTGCTGGGCAGCGAGCTCGCGAGCGCGAGCGAATCGACGAGCGGAGCGATCGCGGCCCGGAACTCGGGCAGGCGCTCTGCCGCGAGCGGCGAGGCGTTGGGCACCGCCGCCGACATGGGGTCGCGCGGCTGATCCGCGATGCGGAATTCGTAGTGGAGATGCGGGCCGGTGGCCCACCCCGTCATGCCGACGAAGCCGATGGTGTCGCCCTGCGAGACGCGCGAACCCACCTTCAACGCGTCCGCGAACTTCGACAGGTGTCCGTACACCGTCGAGTACGTGCCCGCATGCCGGATGAACACGACGTTGCCGTAGCCGTTCTGCCAGCCCGCGAACGCGACCACGCCGTCGGCGGTGGCGCGCACCGGCGTGCCCTTGGGCGCCGCGTAGTCGATGCCCTTGTGCTCACGCCAGTCGCGCAGGATGGGATGGAAGCGCGTCATCGTGAATCCGGACGTGATGCGCGTGAGCTCCATCGGCGAGCGCAGGAACGCGCTGCGCGCGTTGCGCCCGATGTCCGTGTAGTAGTTGGCGATGCCGTCGGAATCGCGCCACCAGAACGCGCGGTGCGGCTTGCCCTTGTTGACGAACTCCGCGGCGAGGACGCGCCCGGTACCGGCCGGCTCGCCGTCGACGTAGCGCATCTCGTAGACCACGGTGAAACGGTCGCCACGCTGGACGTCGTGGTAGAAATCGATCTCGCCCGCGAAGACATCGGCGAGCGCGGTGATGATGCGGTCGGGAATGCCCGCCGCGTCCGCCGCGCCGTAGAGCGAGGACACGATCTCGCCCGATCGCAGGACGGTGCGCACGTCCTCGCCGGGCGCGACGCGCGAGGTGCGGAAGGCGTCGTCGATGCGCTCCACGACGAGGCGGTCGCCGGCGTTGGTAATGAAGCGCAGGGCGACCAGGTCACCGTCCTGGTCGATCGCGACCTGCACCGGACGCCCGGGCCGCAGCTGGTAAAGGGGACGCGCCGCCGCATCGGTGCGCAGGTACTGCATAGCTTCGGGATCGTTCACCCCGGCGCGCGCGAGCAGGCTGCCAATGGTATCGCCGCGCTGCACCCGTTCCTCGCGCCAGTAGGTGGCGCCGTCATCGTCTTCCTTGAGCGCCGGCACGGGCAGCGAACGTTCGACGAGGCGCGTGGGGACGGTTTCCAGCACGGTGTCGGGTGCCGTGCCGAATGCGGCGACGGCCGACAGGCCGAGCACCATCAAAGCCGCGTATTGCCACGGCTGGGCCGAGGACCGCGGACGGGGCGTCGCGGGCGCTTGCGCTAGAATCGGAGGCTTGGTGTCAGGCAATTTCCTACAACCGGTGCGGCCAAAACGGCACCGATTCTAGCAGGGCTTTCGCGCCCCAAGGCATTACATCGATGGCAGCCGCCCCTCCTCTTCCCTCTGCCGACCCGGAAATCCTGGAGCAGCTTGCCATTTTCAAGCGGGGTGCCGACGAGCTCCTGGTCGAAGCCGAAGTCGCGCAGAAGCTCGCGCGGGCGAAGTCGGCCGGCAAGCCGTCTTCTTCGTACATGCCGACCGGCGTGGCGTTGA